>JBDKUJ010000248.1:0-3442 GCA_039679665.1 Rectinema sp.
TACCGGAGCGGCTTCAGCTCAAGGCCTTACCGGCCAGAATTTCGGCCGCGGCTACATCGCCTCACAGAGCGCCGCCACACTCGAGAAAAGCACCGTCGAAGGGACTCTCGAACTCACCTCAGGCGGCATCGCCGTAAAACAGGGCGACAACACCTACTACGTCATGGGCCTGAACCGTCTCGTCGGTTTCGTCGACGGCCTCAAGGAAGGCGCCAAAGTCAAACTCGAAGGCTATGCGTTCGCGGTCGGAACCTCCAAGACCGAATTTACCTTCCACACGCTCACCCTCGGCATCGGCGACAGGACCATCGATCTCTCCCAGGTCGGATCGTTCGGCATGGGCATGGGCGGCATGGCCGGCGGGCGCGGTTTCGGCGGCGGCCAGGGCAACATCGGTCCCATGGGAAATGGCCGTGGCCAGATGAATGGCCGCAGCGGCAACGGCACTTACGGTATGCCGGGCAACGGCATGATGGGTGGAAATGGCTGGAGCCGCTAACACGCGGACCGGACAGCAAACTGGATCTACGCGGCAAGGGCCGGAACGCTGTCTGCGTTCCGGCCCTTGCCGCGTAGGCGCATCCTGAGGCCGCCGCCCGGAGCACTCAAGCGGCCGTGCGTAAAGCCGTAACGAGCATAAAAAGACCGCCGTCCTGGACGGCGGTCTTTATCGTGCGCGATACGCGAATCTATCAGACGTGCTTGACTATCTTGCCGGCCTTGAGACAGCGGGTGCAGACCTTGATCGTGAGGACCGTACCGTCGATTTCGGTTTTCATCGGCTGGAGGTTGGGAAACCAAGTCCTCCGGGTGCGGTTCTTCGCATGGGAGACGTTATTTCCGTACATCGTGCCTTTTCCGCAAACATCACATACTCTAGACATGATACTTCTCCGGACGAATTGGTTGCCCGATACTATCGGAAAACCTAAGACGTGTAAAGTCCTTCTCAGGGCCTGCCGCCCTGGGACGCCATCATTTTGGCCATTGCGCCCTTGTTCTTCACCATTTTCTTCATCATCAGACGCGATTTCTCGAATTTCTTGAGCAGCCGGTTCACTTCGGCGACCGATGTGCCCGAACCTTTCGCGATGCGCGACCTGCGCCCCGGGCCGATGATAAGGTGGTTTTTGCGTTCTTTTTTGGTCATGGACAGGAGAATGGACTCTTCGCGGCGCATTCCTGCCTTGTCGATGCTCTCTTCGTCGACCTGGCCCGCCATGCCGGGGATCATCTCCAGCATATTTTTCATCGAGCCCATTTTTTTCATCTTGCCCAGCTGGTCAAGATAATCTTCGAGAGTGAAATTTTCCTGGGAGATCTTGCGCTCGAGTTCGGCGGCTTCTTTCTGGTCGTAGACTTCCTGCGCCTTCTCGACCAGGCCGACCACATCGCCCATGCCGAGTATGCGGCTCGCCACGCGGTCAGGATGGAAGGGTTCAAGCCCGTCGGGCCGTTCGGAAGTTCCGATGAATTTGATGGCCTTGCCGGTGACCGATTTGAGCGAAAGCGCCGCTCCGCCGCGCGTGTCCGAATCGAACTTGGACAGGATTACGCCCGTGATGCCGATTTTTTCGTCGAATGTCTTGGCGATATCCACCGCCGCCTGGCCCGTCATGGCGTCGGCGACGAGAAGGGATTCGACCGGATGCACGGCGTCCCGCACTCTGGCCAGTTCGGCCATCAGGGCGTCGTCCACCTGCAGGCGGCCGGCCGTATCCACGATCAGTACGTCGAAGGATTCGCGCTTCGCCTTTGCCAGGGCGCCTGCGGCGACGCGGGCGGGGTCATTGGTGTCTTCCCTGTAGACGGGCACGCCTATCTGGGCGCCGAGTACGGATAGCTGCTCGATTGCCGCCGGACGTACAAGGTCGCAGGCCGCGAGAAGGACTTTCCTCCCCTTCCCTTTCAGGTGCGCGGCGAGCTTGGCGGCCGTGGTGGTCTTGCCCGAGCCCTGAAGGCCCAAAAGGAGGATGACGCTCTGGGTATCCGGGCCCTTGAGCTGGAGATCCTGGCGCTCGTCGCCCAGCAGGGCGACCATCCGGTCGTAGACGATCTTGACGAATTGCTGTCCCGGGCTCACCGAGCGCAGGACTTTTTCGCCCTTGGCTTCTTCGAGAGTGCCGTTCACGAAGCGGCGCACGACCCGCAGGTTCACGTCCGCTTCGAGCAGCGCCATTTTGATCTGTTCAACGGCGTCTTCGACGTTCTTTTCGCTTATCTGCGATTTGCCGCCGATGCCGCGCATCACGTCGACGAATTTTTCGGAAAGTTTTTCCAGCATATGAGATTGTGCCTTCCTTGGCCTTCAGTAGGTACGGGAGCCTAGCGCGACGCCGTCCGTCCGGTCAACCCGGCTTCCGGACCGCTCGGGCGCAGCGTTCTCGAAGCGTACCCTAGAGCGTACCTTTCAGGCCGACATCGGCCGCGACGGCGCGCAAGGCCAGTATGGTTTGCCCGATGAGTTCCTCGAGGGGCATATCGAGCATCGCCGCGCCTTTTTCGATGACTTCGCGGCGCACTCCGGCGGCGAAGTTGGCCGAACCCCACTTCTTTTTGACGGACTTCACTTCCATGTCGAGCACGGACCTGCTCGGCCTGACATAGGCGCAGGCGGCGATGAAACCGGTCAGCTCGTCGATGGCGAACAACACCTTTTCCATGCGGTGTATGGGTTCGACATCGGTACAGATGCCCCAGCCGTGGCTTTCGACCGAACGCGCGAAGGCGGCATCGTACCCCGCCGCCAGGAGAATCGGGCCTGAATGTTTCAGATGCTCTTCGGGATGGCGCTGGTAGTCGATATCGTGAAGAAGGCCGACTCTGGCCCAATAATCGACATCTTCGCCGTAAAGCGCCGCAAAATGGCGCATCGACGCTTCGACGGCCAGAGCGTGGCGGAACAGGGATTCATCGTCGTTGTTCGCTCTCCAGAGGAGAACGGCACTGTCGCGGTTTTGCATGGTTCACTCCAGATCCAGAACTATCGTCATTCCCGGCTCCACCGGAGATCCGGCTTCGGGGCTTTGCCGTACCACATAACCGTCGCCCCGTACCAGCACCTTGATGTCGGTGCGGGACAGAAGCGACAGCAACAGCCGTTTTGGGGTTTTTTTCAAATCGGGCATTATGTCCCCTATGACGGCCTGATCGAGCTCGGGCAGACTGACCGAACCCGAATGCGTCACCGTCGGGGTCTTGCCGCGCGGAATATCCAGCGTCGCCAGAGCCGCTTCGGCCGCTTCGCGGACCATGGGGGCGGCGATCCTGCCGCCCAGGATCTCGCCCGCCTTGGGCTTCACGACGGCGATATAGATCGCCACTCTTGGATCGTCGGCCGGCAGGATACCTACCGTGCTCGCGATGAAATCGGTATCCGAATAGGCGCGGGTGGTGGTATCGATCATCTGTGCGGTACCGGTTTTGACCGCCATTCTGACGT
>JBDKUJ010000249.1:0-10964 GCA_039679665.1 Rectinema sp.
TCCTCCAGCACGCCTTCCGCGGCCGGTTCTTCCGCCGGCAGGCTTGTGTATTGCTGCTGATCCTCCGCGGGAAGCACCACAGTCAGCGGCACGAATTTCTCGTTGAAAGGCTCGATGCCGGCCAGCAGTTTGGGCACGGACAGGATCGTCATGTCTTCCCAGAGCGGCACCTTGAACGTTTTCTCGGTGACTGTTCCATCGGAAAAGACTTCGATGCGAATCTTGTGCGATTGCCCCTGCACCGTCGCCTTGTCGCGGTCGCCGGAATAATATTCGGCGCCTTCCTTGCCGTCGACCGACACCAGAATGCCGTCTATAGCTTCGTATGAACCGTCTTCGGCACTTTTGTTGTCGATGAGAATAGTGTGCTGGCGCCCGATGAGCAGCATAAATGCCGCGAGGCCGACATAGACGACCAGGAGAAGACCGCGCACAACCATTTTTCGCGTTTTGGAAGCGGGGACGGCGCTCATTTCGCAGCTCCCTTATTGTTGGCGTCTACGGCGCCCGAAGCGCCTGATGAACCGGCCGCACCCTGGCGAAGCCCGGCACGCGCGTTGTCGATCGCCTTGCGCGACCGCCAGGCGTAGAGCACCAGCGACAGCGCAATGACGCCGTAGCCGATGAATTGCCTGAAGTACTCTCCGATCATCGCCGAACCGAACAATCTCTGGCCGGCCAACGGCGACACTATGAACATGGCGTGCAACAGGATGACTCCCACGAATACGTTCGGAATGTTGGCTTTGGTCACGGATGCGCCGCCCACGAGGATGGCCGCTACCGCGAAGAATCCCGTCTGGTCGTGCGCGTTGTACGTAGCCAGATTGCCCATATTCTGCAGGAATATGATCTGTCCGATACAGGCGAGCACCGTGGAGATGAGAATGGCCACGATACGCGTGCGTTCGACCGGAATGCCCGCCGCATCCGCGACGGCCATATCCTGACCGACAGCGCGCATGTCCTGCCCCAGTTTCGTCTTCTTGAACCACACGATGAAGACGCAAAGGAGAGCGATGACGATGAACGCGGCTCCGGGCACCATGAAGGGACCGATTTTCAGCATCAGGAGAGTATCCAGCGACTGCCTGACCGATTCCAGATTGAGCGTATTGCGCACACCGTACCCGCGCGACAGCGTGATGGCGGCCGAGCGCAGAGGAATCACCGAACCCATCATGTACAGAACCACAAACTGGTAGATTCCGTTGATGAAGAACGCAAGGATATAGCCGGTAACCATTTCCCGGCCCTTGGCCTTGTTCATGACCGCGCCGCAGACCCAGCCGAGCAGCAGGGATACCGGCAAGCCGACCAGAACCGCGAAGACGAGGCCCTGCCAGCCTGCGATGCCCCAGTCCACCGCGAAGATGAGCCCGATCTGACCGGCCATGGCACCCAGCGTCATGCCGAAATTGAGTCCCATTCCCGCGAAAATCGGTAAAAGAAGGGAAAGTACAAGAAAAGAATTCCGGCCGAGCCTGGTGATGATTTCCTGGATGATGTACGTGAGCGAAAGGCCCGAAGGCTTTATGCAGGCCACGGTGATCACCGTGAAGATGATCACTACCGCATATTCGGAGATAAAGCGTCCCAGTTTCTTCTGCGCGCTCATTTTGTCACCTTCGTCTTGCGCGTGAGCGCATACAGGATCATCCCGTTGGAGACGATGATTCTGATTACCTCGGACATATCAGTCTGGAGGATGGAATTGATGACCGAGGGGGTCATCGTCAGCAAGCCCTGGAACAGGAAAGTACCCACGACCACGTTCACCATGGTCGCCTTGTTCACGCTGGCGCCGCCTATAAGCAGGGCTGCGATCGCGGGAAAGACCATCGGGCTGGGGGCGGAATACAACTGGATGAAGCCGAAGCTCTGCTCGTACACGATGATGCCCACCGCGCCCAGGAAGGTCGACAGCACCACCGAAATGGTGCGCATCTTGTCGACGCTGATGCCCGACGCGCGCGCATAATCGGGATTGGAACCGACAGCCGTCATGGCCGTACCGGTTTTGCTGCGCAGGAACATCCACATACCGCCCGCAGCCGCCGCCACGAACAGGAGCAATCCCGTCGGGAAGACAAAGAATCTGCCTATCCGTATCGCGAGAAAGTCGTTCAGCACCTTGTTCCAGTAATTTTCGACCGAAATGGTGGTGCGCAAACCCTTGCCCGCATATCCCCACACCATGGTCGGATTGTTGTATGGAAGGATGAGCCACATGATGCACATCAGCATGACGAAGGAGAATCCTACGTACATGGCGATGGTCATTTCCTCGCCCTTTACTTTGTTGAGCAGCTTTCCGTACATGAAGCCGAAAATCAGCGAAAAGGGTGTCGCGAGCACAATGGCGCCGAGAAATCCGAACATGCCCTTCATTCCAAACTGCAGGGACAGGGTCGACCCGAGGAGGCCGGCTACGATGCCCAGCGCCATGCCGAAGTTGAGGCCGCAGCCCGCCTGGACCATGGGAACGAGGGCGAGAACCAGAATGGCATACTGACCGAACCGGTTCAGTACGTCGGAAATGGACGCATCGAGACGGACGCCCACAAAAGGCGCTGCGATGAACAACGAAATCAGGAAGAAAAAGATGATGATCCGCGGCCATCCGAAGTCGGCGATGAATTCCTTGAGCTTAGGCATTGGCCACCTCCGCGGTCGTATCGACCTTCATGCCGGCCATGAGAAGACCAAAATCGGCAATGTCGGCAGTGGGAGGAAGAATACCCGCGATCCTGCCTTCGTCGACGATGGCAATCCGGTCGCAGATGGATCTGAGTTCTTCGAGCTCGCTCGACACCATGACGATGGTAGTACCGTAATCGCGGTTGTAGTGCCGCAGCGTATCGAGAACCAGCCGTTTTGCGCCGACATCGATGCCGCGGGTCGGTTCGGAAACGAAAAGCAGCTCCGGCTTCATGGCGAAAGCTTTCGCCAAGCATATTTTCTGCTGGTTGCCACCGGAAAGTTCCTTGGCCTTCTGCTTCGTACCCGTGCACTTGATGTCCAGCAGCTGGATGTATTCTTCGCAGAGTTTTTTCATGCCGGCTTCGTCACGCTGGGTGAACAGCCCGCCCGCGATCTTTTTCAGGTATTGCCCGTGGATCTGCATGGCCGTAAAGGCGATGTTCCAGTCGAGGCTCTCATCGAGCAGCAGCCCGACGCCGCGGCGGTCTTCCGACACGAAAGCCATGCCGGCTTTCAATGCGGTCCTCGGCTCGTTCAGCGGCACCGCTTTTCCCTGCAGTGTTACGACTCCGCCGGAAGGATACAGGCCCATGACCCCGTTGGGGATTCCAAGTTTGCCCTGGCCGGCCAGGCCCCCGATACCGAGAATCTCGCCCTGACGTACCCTGATGCTCACGTCGCGTACGGTTTCGCCGGGCATGTCGACCCAGAGGTGCTCGACGGACAGGATTTCGGCGCCGAAGAGCTTGTCCTTGGACGCCGCGGCCGCGTCGGTCATCGATCGGCCGACCATCCAGGAGGCTATGTCGCGGACCGAAACGCCCTTCGCCGGCACGTCCTTTACCGCATGACCGTCGCGAAGCACTACGATCCGGTCGGCGATGTCGACGACTTCCTTGAGTCTGTGGGAGATGAAGATTATCGCGATGCCCTCGGACGAGAGCCGTTTCAGCGTGGCGAGCAGCACATCGGCCTCGCTCTCGGTGAGGACGGCCGTGGGCTCGTCGAGCACCAGAATGCGGGTCGCCTTCCGGCTGATCTCGCGCGCGATCTCGGTGAACTGTTTGTGGCCGACCGGCATCTCCGAAACGAGCATGCCCGGATCGAGATTTACGCCGAGCTTGGCGATGGCGCTTTCGGAGCGTTTTTTCATGTCGGACCGGTCGAGAATGCTCATCCGGTCGCCGAATACTTCGTTCAGAATGCTCGGCCGCATGGATTCGCGGTTGAGCACGATATTTTCAGTGGTGGTAAAGCCGGGAATGAGGCTGAATTCCTGATGGACCATTCCTATTCCCGCATCGAGCGCGTCGAAAGGGCTGCCGAAATGGACTTCCTGGCCGTCGATGAGTATCGACCCCTTGAATCCCCCGGTTTCCGCGATCACCGGCATCCCGAAGAGAATGCTCATGAGCGTAGTCTTGCCGGCTCCATTTTCGCCGACCAGGCCGAGTATTTCTCCGGCCCTGAGATCAAATGAAACGTCCTGCAGGACGACGTTTCCATAAAAGTCCTTGGAAACGGCCCTGAGTGCTAGAAGCGGACTATCCTGTCCCATACTGTTCCTTACTGTCCCTTACAGGCCCTTGCATGAGTCCGCCCGCGCATTGCGGCGTCGGCCGCTGCGCGGGCGGGTTCGGCGCGCATAAGCACGCCGTTCTCGAAAAAGGGCGGGGCGACTTTGCGCCCCGCCCCAAGTCAGCCTTCCGGCTTACTTCTTCATCTGGATGGTATAGTACTTCTCCGGCACTTTCTGCTTGGTGGTGGGGAGGAAGCCCTTACCGAAGACATAGGTGTCCATGTAGATCAGAACCTGGTTCTTCGCGCGGACGCCAGTGCCCACGTCGGTGTAGTAGGCGCCGTTCCATTTGGCTCCGGGGGTGTACTTGCCGAGCGCTTTGTAAAGGTCCTGGAGGCTGTCTTTCTTGGCTTTGCCTTCGATCACGGTCTTGGCGAACTCGCCCAGGCCCGCGGTGAGGGTATAGCCGTAGGAGAATGCCCAGGTTCCGAAGCGGCCGGCGCCGCCCTTGGCTTTCACGGCGTCTTCGACTTTCTTCAGGATGGCGGGGAAATTGCCCGCTTCTTTGGAAAGATCGAGACCGAGAGCCCCTGGATAACCCATGAGGGGACTGGGAAGGTCGGCTTCGACGAAGATACCGCCGTATGCGAGCATCTGCTTGAGCAGGGGCTCGGTTTCGCCGTCGTTGGTGCAGAAGAAAGCGGCGTCCTTGCCGTATTTCTCGATCCACTGCGGAACTTTCTCGAGCATGAACTGCTGGGCACCGGGCATGCCGATGTCGCCGGTCGGGTCGGGAGCGGTTTCGAAGTAGAACTTCAGGCCGAGGTCCTTGCAGGCCTCTTCCATGATGGCGCGGCGGCGGCCGAGGGACTCATAGCTCATGTGGCGCGCAAAGGAAATGTGTACGAAACTCTTGGCGCCGAGCTGTTTGGCAGCCCAGGGAATGGTATAGCCGCGGGACACGAAGTCGGCGGAAACGGCCAGGTCGGCTGCGCTCTGGATGACGAGCGGGTCTTCATGGGGTTCACCGGCGAGGAGCAGAATGTTCTTGTTCTTGGCGCGGACGCGCTTGAACGCTTCGGTGGTGCCGGGAATGGCCTGGTTGATGACGATGGCTTTCATGAGGGGATCGTCGGCGAGGGCGACCACGGAAGAAATGAAAGTCTCCTGCTGCGACATGAAATCGTCCGGATAGGTGATGTGCTGGATCATGCCGCCGGATTTGACGGTGCCATATTCCTTGATCAGCTGCTCAGCACCACGGAGGTCGTCTTCAGACTGGGAAACCGTACCGGTGACGACGCCGATGTGAAACTTCGCCTGGGCGAAAGCGTTCGTCCCGGCGAGAATGAAGGTCAACGCCATCAGGATGGCGGCGATCTTCGCGATCTTTTTCATAGAGCCTCCTTGAAAGAGTGTGGACCCCAGCCGGGGTCGCCCGCTTATTGTACAACCTGGCAAGATCAAGTCAAGCGAAAAGCTTCCACAGGGTTCGGGGGCCTTTGCAGGCCGCGGGAGCGCAGATAGAATGAGTGACGGATGAAACCCATACTGGAACGCCTGAGCGAAGAATTCTACTTCTACTCGAGCCAGCTCGTCATTTTTTTCATAGCCATCATCTTTCTGACCTCCGGCTCGGTGCCCATGGGAATACTTTTTTCGCTCATCGTAGCCTTTTTCATGCTCATCCAGAGTTTTCTCCTCGCCTCGCAGGGCCACAAACCGCTCCTGCGCTTCCTGTTTTCCATGATAACTCCCGCCGGTTACACCATCCTCCGCGCAGCTACCGGGCATTTCGACTTCCTCGAGACGACCAACATCCTTCTCTGGAGCGCCGCCGCATACGTCGGGTTCTTCCAGGCCGTCGGTCTCACCGTTCCCGCCGGCCTCGTGAAACGCTTCGCGGAAACCATGCTGGCGTTGGGAGCCGCCGTCATCTTCGTGGCTTTCTATTATTATCTCGACCAGCGGATCAACCTCGAACGGGCTCTCGAAGCCGGGAACATCGACGCAACGCAGTACGCCGAAGCCTTGCGGATACAGGCATTCACCCGCGGCCTGCCCTCGTTTTTCTCCTCTCCCCAGCACTGGTTCGCCGCTCTGGGAGCCTTGAGCTTCGATTTGATGCTGCTCGTGACGCGCATGCGGGCCATTACGCTCCGTACCCGGATCGACCGTCTCCTCGTCGCGGGGGGGCCGCAGGCGCCCGGCGATCCCGTACAGTCAATTCCCGGTTCGATCGACATCGAAACCATACCGATCCAGATTCCGCGCAGCGACAGTCCGCCGCGCCGGGCGCCGGTCACCGTGATTTCCTCGGACATACTCGCTTTTACCGACATGTCCGAACGGCTCGGGCCCGATCGCGCGGTCGATCTGCTCAACCGCTATATAGCCCTGTGGGTGCGCATGTCGGGTCCGCGCGGCGGGCGTATCCTTTCCATAACCGGCGATTCGCTCATACTCGTGTTCGGTCTCGCCGACGAATCGGACCATGCCGAGCGCGGCCTTTCGGCGGCGCTCGCCTTTATGGACGAGCTTCCGGGACTGCGCGAAGATCTGACCGCCGCGGGACTTCCCTCCGACCTGCGGGTATCGGTCGGCGTGCATTCGGGTATCGTCGTCGCGGCCAAGATGGGCGCTCCGGGCGAACGCAGGCCCAGTGTCTTCGGCGATGCGGTCGCGGTCGCCGCCAGGCTCGACTCCCTGTGCAGGGAATTGAACCAGGACTTGCTTGTCAGCCACCCCACCTTCAGACGCCTGAGTCTCGAAAGCCAGGCCGGACTCGACCGGATCGGCGAAGTGCTCCTTCGAAAGAGTACGCGCCCGGTTCCCGTGTATGGCAGAAAATGAAAGGAACATCCATGTCCGCAAAGCATTCCGCTCCGGCTCCCACTCCGATTCTCGCCCCGATGCTCGCCTCGTTTTTCGTCTTCGCGATTGCCCCGTTCATCCTCGGTTCCTGTTCCGGAGCCGTGGACGTGCTGGTCCGCAACGATTCGAGCGCCCGCGTCGCGGTGCGTCTCGAAGTGCCCGCGGTCCTCTCCCAGCGCGTGCGGCAATTCGGGCAGATCCCCGCCACCGCGCCTCTGTTCGACTCCGCGTCGGTGAGAAAAGAATTCGGCGTGCGGAAGACAATCCATCTGATCGATGTGGCGGTACCCGACGACGACTCGATGACGTCGGTGCTCTGGGTGCCTGATTTGAAAGCCTTCGCGGATGACAAGAGCCTGGCGCCTTCGGGCCTTCTCGGCTATACCGCCATCCCCGCTTCGGGCGACGCGCCCGCGCTCAGGGAACTCCGCGTCAGACTCTCGCGGCAGAACGCCGTGGCGGCATTCTCTCTGTTTCCCGGCCTGGACGGCAGGCTCGTCGAAAGCCTGAGCCCGCCCGCTCTCGAAAAAGATCCGGTGAGCGCCCTCGAATACCGCATGAATCTGGAAACGGTCATCATCGGCAAAAAGTCCATGCCCGCTTTCGACGCATGCAATGTGGAAATGACCTTCACCGCCCCGCGATCGATAATCGCCTCCAGCGGCGGCACGGCAGCGGGCCAGACTTTCAAAGTCCGGATTCCGATCTTCGACCTGCTTACGCTCGAAAAACCGGTGGAATTCTGGATGCGCTGGGCGGAATAGGCGCCGGCGGACGGACAGCCTCGATCCCGCCGGAAGCCAACGCTTTTCGCAAAGCCTCCAAAAGCTGTCTCGACGCGCAGGAGGGATAGGCGGGGCGCGCTACCGCTTCGGCCCCGGCGGTCCCGGTCTCCTCGGCGGCCGTAGCGGCCACGGCGCCCCCGGCGGCGGTTTCGGCGGCAGCGTAATCCTTCGCGTAACCGGCAGCCGCGGCCACGGCTGCCGCCACCAGGCCCTCGGGCAGTTCGACTGAAAAAGGTCTTCGTCCCACCTGTTCCGGAGCGTGCGCATCGGAGCCAGAAATGGCAGGCAAGCCTCCGGTCAGGGAAAGCGGCGGATCGTATATCGACTCCACCGCATCGTAGGGGCCTTCGGGAAGAAATCCGAGCTGACTTCCCACGGAAAAACGAAGACGATCCACATGCGCCGGGATGACCAACGCTCCGCGGTCGGCGCCGCGCCGGGCCAGCACGTCGAAACTCAGGCCCAGGGCAGCGCCGAGCCAACGTTCCGGCAATTCGAGGACATTTTCATCCGCGTCCACAACGACCTGATCGCCCAGCGCTTCAGTACTCCATGCCAGGTCCGGCAAATCGCCGTAAAGCGACGCGCCGAAATCCATGGCCTCTTCGGGCGACGGGAAAATGCAGAGCAGGTGCGCTTCCTCGATCGAATTCAGCTCGAGCCCGAAAAGGGGCGCGATGCCCGCCCTGCCGCATGCCACCGCAAAGGCGGGGCAATTCAGGGCGCTGTTGTGGTCGCTCAGACCCAGCACGGCGATATTCCTGGCGCTTGCGGCATTCGCGACGCGGGAAGGCGACATCTCGAGGGAGGCGCAGGGGCTGAGACAGGAATGGTTGTGCAAGTCGACCAGAAACCGCATCGCTCCCTCCGTTCCGTTCAAGAGGCCGGAACTGGCCGCCCTTCGGCATGGAGGGCTGTCCAGATTCTGCCGGACACCCGGAACTGGCTTTCGGGACTGACGAACACCGCGATGCCTTCGTCGCGCGCGGCTTCGGCCATATCGGCAGGGACTTCGCGGCCGTTGCACAAGACGATCACCGCTATGCCGACGATACCCGCCACCGCGACGGTATTGCGGTGCGCCTGGATCGTCACGAGGACATCGCCCGTTTTCGCGTTCGCCATCACGTCGGAAAGCAGGTCCGACGTGTACCCGCCCCCGATTTCGGCCTTTCCACCGGCCGCCTGAGCCGCAACGGCAACCACGGCGCCATCCCCGAGAATCTCTCCCAATTCAGTGATCGTCATCTACGCACCCCCGCGGCGCAGGAGGGCCCGCACCTTCGTTCCCTTGCCGACTTCCGACTCGATCGCGAATTCGTCGGACACCCGTTTGACGTTGGGCAAGCCCATGCCCGCCCCGAATCCCAGCGAACGGACCCATTCAGTGGCCGTGGAAAAGCCTTCGCGCATCGCGGCATCCAGATCGGCGATACCGGGCCCCTCGTCGTCGGCGGATATTTCGACATGATCGGGCGAAATCCGCATCGCCATGATTCCGCCCGCCGAATGGATAACCTGATTCATTTCGAGTTCGTATGACGCCACCGCGACCCGTCGTACGAAAGCGGGTTCGAACCCCGAGGCCGCAAGGGCCCGCTTGAATTTCGAACTCGCTTCGCCTGAGCGGGAAAAATCCAGCGGCGTAACGGCGAAGCGCAACTCGACCGCTGCGGTCCGCCCCCCTGAGGCCGCATTCCCCTGGACCTCAAGACTGCCTGAGGCTCCCCGGTCTCTTGAGTCGCCCGTACGCGGAGCGAGATCCGGATCGGCCGACAGCGTGCGTTCCAGCTTGGCCACTTCGGCATTCAGGGCGACCAGAAGGTTCCGCACGATATCGGAAGCCGTGATGATACCGACGAGCCTTCCGTCACGATCGAGTACGGGAAAACGGCCGTATTTGTAGCGGTCGAAATATGTCACGGCGAATGAAAGCGGCATGTCTTCTTCGAGGGAGATGACCGTGGCGTTCATCGAGCCTTCCGCGGACTCGCCGATTCTGCCTTCATCGAAGGCGGCGATAATATCTCCGATGGACACGATCCCGACGAGCCTGTTCCCGTCGAGCACGGGCACGCCGGTGATGTTCCGGTCGCGCATGAGGTACTGCACACTCCGCAGCGTGTCTCCGGGCGCCGCTGTCGCCACGCCGCGCGTCATGGCGTCGCGGACTCTGAGCCGGTACAACAGTTCGAGAACGACTTGAGGCCCGGATTCCGTATCGATGGGGACCGATGACATAGGGTGCCATTATGCCCCGGCCTTCGATGTCGGGAAAGACCCTTACTGACCCGGCAATTGAAAGGAAAACGCCCGGCGACTGGATGAGATTCAGACCGATATGTATACTTCCCTATCGAATGGGAGGTTCCGATGATCCGACTCTCCGGTATTTCGAAACGATACGGCAAAAGCGCGACCAAGGCCGTGGACCGCCTCGACCTGGAAGCACGGGACGGCGAGATATTCGGTTTCCTCGGTCCCAACGGAGCGGGCAAGACCACCACGATCAAAATACTCTCGGGTGCCCTGCGCGCGGACGAAGGGACCGTGTCCATCGACGGTATCGACATGGCCGCCGATCCGCTCGCCGCCAAAGCCAGAATAGGCATGGTCGGCGACAATCCCGAACTCTTCAATAGGCTGAAAGCCTATGAGTATCTCAATTTCGTCGCCGACGTGTTCCGCATATCGTCGGAAGACCGCAAATCCCGCATCGAAACACTCTCGGACAGGTTCGCCCTGTCCGACGTGCTCGGTTCGCCGATAGGCGGATTCAGCCGCGGCATGAAACAGAAGCTGTGCGTCGTCGCCAGCCTCCTCTCCGACCCTTCCGACTGGGTACTGGACGAACCGATGGTCGGGCTCGATCCGCAGGCGGCCTTCGATCTGAAAGAAACGATGCGGGAGCGCACGCAGGCCGGAAAGTGCGTATTTTTCTCAACCCACGTCATGGAAGTGGCCGAACACATCTGCGACAGGCTCGCCATCATCAACAAGGGCAGGATCCTGTTTTCGGGAAGCCTGGACGAACTGCGCGAATTCCGCGGCCGCGACAGCAAGGCCGAAAGTCTCGAAAACCT
>JBDKUJ010000250.1:0-4435 GCA_039679665.1 Rectinema sp.
TGCCGAAAATGCATTTCGCATGGATGAACGACGTGTTCGAAAGCACGAAACAGCGCTTCCCGAGCCGTTTGGCGAGCCGCAGCGCCTCTTCGCCTTCGGGATGGGGCTCGATGATTTTCGCAAAATCCGACGCAAAGGCTTCATAGGAATAGTCCGGGTCGAGTTCCGCCAGACTCCGGACTTTTTCGAAATAATCATGGGAATCGATTTCCCCCGTCTCCAGGGCGCGTTCGAGCCTGCCGCCCCAAAGCAGGGCGTCCAGCTCCCCGGGCCCGAGCCGCGAATGCGCCGCCGCTGCGCGGGAGAAGGCCATGCGGTTCACGCCGCAAAGTACGTTGCCGAAATCGAATACGACCGAGCTGTACATCGCGGGTTCCTTTCGCCGGGATCCCGGCCCATCCTGTGGATTTGAACGCCCCGTCGAGGATAGAGTATCGGCATGCCCGAAGAACAGCCCAACAATCCCCTTCATGGCCTCACCCTCGAAACCATCCTGACGAGACTGGTTGAGCGCTATGGCTGGGACGGACTGGCGCGCAGGATTCCGGTGCGCTGCTTCACCTTCGATCCGAGCATAAAATCGAGTCTCGCTTTTCTGCGCAGGACGCCTTGGGCGCGGCAAAAAATCGAACTCCTCTACCTGCGGACACGCTTCCCGAGAACTAAAGCCCCGTCTTAGCCTTGACCCTGTCCCGCCCGGCGAGCGCCTCGGCGTATTTCGGATTGATGGCGAGCGCTTTCCCGTATGCTTCCCATGCCCTTTTATAGTTGCCGAGCGCTTCGAGCGCCGAACCGAATCTGTACCACCATCGCGGGAGCCCGGGCTGCAGGTATACGGCGGTCGCATACGCGATATCCGCGTGCTCGTATTGTTTCATGCGGAGATACGTCTCGCCCATATAGAAATAGGCCGTCGACATGCGCTCGTCCGCCGCGGGGGCGGTCTCGGCGTATCGGGCGAAATAGCGCAGCGCGTCTTCGTTTTTTCCGAGATGATACGAAGACTCGCCCATGGTTTCCACGATCCGGTAATCGTACCCGTTCCGCAGCGCAGCCTGTCCCGTGACGAGGACATCCTGGTGCTTTCCCAGCCGGAACAGATTCCAGCATTTCAGGACCAGAAGCTCCATATCCTTGGGTGTCGCGATGAGCGTTTTCTCGGTCAGGGCGAGCGAGGCGCTGTATTTCGCCTTGGCTTCGGCCGGTTTGCCCGCGTATTCCAGATCGCGTCCGCGCTGATAGAGCGCCAGGGCATCGCGATAGGGATTCGCCGCCGCGGGAGCGGAATTACCCGCCTGTGCGGATGGTGCCTGGGGGGGCGCCGTTTGCGCGGCCGGCGCCATCACTGCAGCCGCCAACATCGCCAGCGCGAGCAGAGCGGTCGCGCCCTTCAGGATCGCCGCACCGCTCCGAACCGTCCCGGCGTTCCGAAACGCTTTGATCACCGCGTCCCCTCCTTCACTGCAATATCTCGTTGATCGCCGCGGCCGCCCTCCTTCCTTCGCCCATCGCAAGGATCACGGTAGCGGCTCCCAGAACGATGTCGCCGCCCGCGTAGACGCGTTCGACGCTCGTTTTCTGTTTTTCGTCGACGATGATATGACCGTGGCGATCCACTGCGAGCTCGGGTGTGGTGCGCGCGAGCAGGGGATTCGAATCGTTGCCCACCGCGACGATCACCGTATCGAAAGGCTCCACGGCTTCGGAACCGCGGATCGGAACGGGCTTGCGGCGCCCCGATTCGTCGGGCTCGCCCAACTCATATGATAACACTTCGAGCGCCGCCGCGCGACCTTTGTCATCGCCGAGTATTTTCGTCGGACTGCGCAGGAAATCGAATTTGACGCCTTCTTCCATGGCGTGCACCACTTCCTCGGCGCGTGCGGGCATTTCCTCGCGCGTACGGCGATACAGAATGCGCACTTCTTCCGCGCCCAGGCGAAGCGCCATGCGCGCCGAGTCCATGGCCACGTTTCCGCCACCCAGGACGGCGACCCGCCTGGAAGGATAGAGAGGCGTGGCTGCCTTGCCCTTTTCGTAGGCTTTCATGAGATTGGAGCGCGTCAGATATTCGTTCGCGCTGAATACGCCCACGAAATTCTCGCCGGGAATGTCCATGAATTTGGGCAGACCCGCTCCGGTGCCGATAAAGGCGGCGGCAAAGCCGTCCTCGGCGAGCAGCGCGGAGAGTTTTCGAGTCCTTCCCACGAGGAAATTGAGATTGAACCGGACTCCCATGGACTCCAGCACGCCCGCTTCGGCGGCGACGAGCGCCTTGGGCAGGCGGAATTCAGGGATACCGTAGACCATCACGCCGCCGGGCTTGTGGAAGGCTTCGAATACTTCGACTTCATGGCCTTCGCGGCGCAGATCGACGGCGCAGGTGAGACCGGCGGGACCGGCGCCCACGACGGCGACGCGTTTTCCCGTCGATGCGGCATGAGCCGGCGCGGAAAGGAGTCCGGAATCGCGCTCATAGTCGGCGGCGAAACGCTCGAGTCTGCCTATCTGCACCGCACGTTCGACGCCTTTCAGCGACTTTCCGACGGTACAGGGCATCTGGCACTGTTTTTCCTGCGGGCAGACCCGTCCGCAGATCGAGGGCAGGAGGTTGGTGCGTTTGATGACAGAACAGGCGCCGGCGAAATCGCCTTCCTGGATTTTCGCGATAAAACCGGGAATGTCGACACGTACCGGACAGCCGCCCACGCAGGGCGCATTCTTGCACTGCAGACAGCGTCGCGCTTCGAGCATTGCCTGCTCGGGCGCATAGCCTGAAGCGACTTCGCCCATATTGCCGGCACGCACGGCCGGTTCCTGACAGGGCATGTCCTGGACCGGAAGCGCCAGGCGGTCGCGGGGTTTAAGTTCCGTACCGCGAATCCGGTCCAGTTCGAGACGGGCGGCATCCGCGTACGCGGAAATATCCATGTGACTCATTTCGAGGCCTCCCCTTCGCCCGCGGCGAGCGCCTCGGCTTCCATCTCCATATGACAGCGATGATGCGCTTCCTGTTCCTGGCTCTTGTATGCCCCGAGCCTCGTCATCATGCCGCTCCAGTCCACTTCGTGCGCGTCGAATTCCGGGCCGTCCACGCAGACGAATTTGGTCTTGCCGCCGACGTTCACCCTGCAACCGCCGCACATGCCCGTACCGTCGATCATTATCGTATTGAGCGACGCAAGGGTTCTGACGCCGAACGGTCGCGTAGCCTCGGCGCAGAACTTCATCATGATCGGCGGACCTATCACTACCGCGATGTCGGGTTTCGGATCGCGCGCGCACAGTTCGGTGAGCGGAACCGTTACAAGCGCCTTCCTGCCCGCCGTGCCGTCGTCCGTGACCACGATGTGTTCGTCGGCGAGCGCCTGCATTTCCTCCTGCATGATGAGGAGATCCTTCGTCCTGGCGCCCGAGATCACCGTAACCTTGTTGCCCGCTTCCTTGAGCGCGCGGACTATCGGATGGAGCGGAGCGAGGCCGATGCCGCCGCCCACGCAGACCGCCCAGCCGAATTTTTCGATATGGGTGGGATTGCCCAGCGGCCCGAGGAGCACGATGGAATCACCCGGCTCTTTCAGGGCGAGCTTGTGGGTGCTGGCGCCGACAGTCTGGAATATGAGCGTGAGCGTACCCCTGACGGGATCGGCATCGGCTATCGTAAGGGGAATACGTTCCGCGTAGTCGGAATCGACTTGCACAATGACGAATTGCCCCGCTTTTCGCTCCCGCGCGACGAGGGGAGCCTCGACTTCGATTCTGTATACTTCTTCGGAAAGGCGCTGTTTGTTGAGGATTCTGTGCATGCTGCGCTCCAGGGGACAGTCCGGCTTTGGGTCCGGACGAAATGTTGCGACAATCGGATCGTATGGCCGATGCCTGGCGCGATCATACTAAACATGTACGCCGGTCTTGTCCATGCGGCTTTCTCCGTTCTATTGTAAACGTTATTGTAAACGTTATTGTAAACGTTAAGGAGTATTCCCAATGTCGTTCCCCCTTTTCCAGGAAAAATACGACTCCTCTCCCTTTTTCAATCCCGACGATTTCCTGGGGTATATGGACAGGCTCCACAGGCTGGGCGACAGGCCGGCGCCGAGGGCGGTCGTGCTTTCCTATCAGGGAAGCCTGTACCGACATGCGCTTTCTTCATATAAAACGACACAGGCCGAAGGTTATTTCGGTTCGTGGATCCACTATATCGAAGGTACGGAAGGACGGGACGGCGAGATTGCCGTCGCGGGAAATTTCGGCGTCGGCGCCCCCTCCGCGGGCGTCATTCTGGAAGAACTCATCGCCTGGGGCGTCAAGGATTTCGTATCGATGGGCTTTGCCGGATCTCTGCGGCCGGATCTGCCGCCCGGTTCCCTCGTGCTCTGCGACGGTGCTTTCCGCGATGAAGGAACGTCGTACCATTATCTTCCCGAGGGCGACA
>JBDKUJ010000251.1:0-3312 GCA_039679665.1 Rectinema sp.
CCGGGATTCGGCACGCGGCGCCAGACCTGCCTGATCGGCGGGGCGGACAATCTGTTCGGAAGCTTTGGTTGCCGCGGAAGCTGCGACGGCCGGTACCGAGTCCGCCTGAGCCGCCTGAGAAGATGCGCCCGACGACGGGGCCGCGGCCGAAGACACGGCCGCAGAGGCTGCGGAATCGACCTGAACCGGTGCGACGGTCGCGGCAGAGCTGCGCCCCGCCGTCGAGGAAACCTCGGCGGACGAAACCGGCGCGACAGACTCGGATGCGGCTGTTTCCTCGGCGGACTGCTGGCCTTCCTCGTGGTGAGCCACCACGCGAGCCTGCGGCTTGCGTACGACGACCTTCTTCTTTACGACGACGACCTTACGCTTTTCACCCAGCGCATCGGTGTCGGGAACCGGCTGCAATACCGGCTCGACCGCCTGCACTTTGGGCTGCTTGATGAGATTGGCCTTTTTCTGGGGGCTCTCGGTGTTCTCCGTCATACCTTCCCTTTAAACTTCCTGATCGTCCTCGTATTCAAAACTGAGCTCGACGCCGCAGTTGGGGCACCTGTCCATGTCGGGAGTGACGCGGGTGCCGCAATCCGGGCACTCGTATTCCTCCGCCTGTACGGTTTCCGTCTCTTCAACGGGCCCCGCTTCCTCGGCTTCTTCCACGATCTCGACGTTTTCTTCGATGATCGCCTTGATGGACGCTACCGCGTCCGGGTCGATACCGTCGATCTTGGCGATTTCCGCTTCCGAAAGCTCGAGGAAATCCTCGATACGCTCTATCCCGGACGCCTTGAGAGCGTCGACCCACGCTATATCCACGCCCGGAAGATCGGCGATGAATTCGAAATCTTCTTCCGCAGGCGCTTCTCCGAACAGCTCGGAGACGGCGCGCTTCATGTCGACCGTGCGGTCGAGCTGGAGGAATTGCTCTTCGGTCTTGACGTCGATGCTCCAGTCGCAAAGCCGGTTCGCAAGCCGCACGTTCTGGCCAAGCTTTCCGATCGCAATGGAGAGCTGGCTGTCGGGCACTACCGCGAGAGCCATGTGCCGCGATTCGTCGAGGATATACACTTCCTTGACCTCGGCAGGCGACAGCGCGTTGCGTATAAAACGCTTCGAATCGAGCTCATACTTGAGGATGTCTACTTTTTCACCCTCAAGCTCCCTGATTATGGACTGGATGCGAATACCCTTGAGACCGACACAGGCTCCCACGGGATCGATATCCTCGCGCTTGGAATAGACGGCGATCTTCGTCCTGTAACCGGGCTCGCGAACGATTTTGAAGACTTCGACAGTGCCGTCGTAGATCTCCGGAACTTCGAGTTCAAGAATCTTCTTGACGAATTCGGGATGCGTGCGGGACAGGATTATCATCGGCCCGGTGCGCCCCTTCTCGACTTCGACGATCATCGCCTTGATGCGGTCGCCGACATGATAGGTTTCGCGGGGTGACTGGTATTTCTTGGGAAAAATGCCCTCGATCTTGCCGAGGTCGACATAGATGACACCGTTCCGTTCGCGCTGAAAATAGCCGATGATGATCTCGCCCAGCTTGGTCTTGTATTCGGCCAGAAGCGTATCGCGGGATATTTCACGCAGGGACTGGCGAGTGGTCTGCTTGGCGAGCATGACCGACTGCAGGTCGAATTCCTTCGGATCGATGGGGAGCTCGAGTATATCGCCCACTTCGGCTTCGTCGGA
Organism: Rectinema sp.; assembly: GCA_039679665.1. Classification (GTDB taxonomy): domain Bacteria; phylum Spirochaetota; class Spirochaetia; order Treponematales; family Rectinemataceae; genus JBDKUJ01. The sequence goes on from JBDKUJ010000251.1 coordinate 1,702, forward strand.
GTATTCGCGCGCTTCTTCCAGCGTAATCTCGAGCACTTCATCGTCGAGTTCTTCGACGATGGTTTTCTTGGCGTAGACGTCGACGCCTTCGTAGTCTTCCCTGAAGCGGATCACGGCGTTTTCGCTCGTGCCGAACTTCTTTTTATATGCCGCAAGCAGGGCTTCCTCGAGGGTCTTGAGGATCAGCTCTTCCGAAATGCCTTTTTCGTTGATCAGCTGACGGATGGCTTCCGCCATTTCTGAGGCCATTGTCTCACTCTCCCTCTTTGGTGGAATCAAGGCGGGCTTTCATTACCGCGGCGATGTCGAAATCGAAGGGGCCGTCGGCCTGAATCAAGCGGCCACGCCCTTGCGCCGCGGCTTCAAGGCGCCCTTCGCGCCAGACTTCTTCGTCCTTCATGAGAACCCGCAGGGCTCTGCCCACAAAGGCGTACCATTCGGGTTCGGATTTCAGGATCCTATCTATACCGGGGCTGGAAACCTCGATGTCCGCATCCTGGACACCAAGGAGTATCTGAAGACGGGGGAGCATGAGCCTGGTCGCTTTTGCGCACTCATTGGTGCCGGTGCCCTTGGGGGAATAGACTACCGCCCTTACCCGAACCTCTCCGCGAGGGCGGGAAAGCGAGAATTCCAGCAAGCGCAAACCGGCGCCCTCGAGCGTCGATTCTATATCGGCTTTGAGCCGTTCTTGATCCTGCATTCGATCGATGCCCACCCGTCCGAAATATCGCGGCAGCCACGGCCCGACAGGCGCCGGACCAGCCGGCGCGTTCGCGGAACGAGGCGCCAATAAAAAAAGAGTCGCCTAAAACGACTCTTCTTATCGCTAAGGAGAATCTCCGTAGTTTTTACATTTCGTATTGTATCGTAGCGTTTTATGCGGTTCACGTCAATAGCGCGCAACAGGAGCCGCAGCCTGCGCCGGGCGCCGCAGTTCAGTCGGCGGCCAGTACCAGCGCGCACACCCGGTCGGCGCCGCCGGCCTTGAGCGCCGCGGCGCAGGCTTCTATCGTCGCTCCTGTCGTGAACACATCGTCCAGCAGTACGACTTCCGCGGAAAGCTCGGCACCGGGCATGAGGGAATACGCCGCCCGGGAATTGGCGAGCCTCTCTTTCCTCGACAGGCTTTTCTGCTGGGCGGAGGGGGCGCGCCTCAACACTCGTGCGATCAAAAAGCCGCGGGTTTCAAGCTGGCGAACGAGAAGCTCGATCTGATCGATCTCCCCCGCCTTCGCTTTCTCGGGTCTGGGCGGCACAGGCACGATACAGCGCCCGGGCCAGCGGTTGCGAAGCTCTCTTTCCAGCAGCTCGGCCCAAAACGCAGCCAGGCTCTTTCTGCCACCGCTCTTGTAGGCCGATATGAGGGTCGCCGCATCGCCTTCGTAGCGAAACAGGGGCAGGACTTCGCCGCAGGAAAACTCTTTGCCGCGGCAATCCATGCAGAGGCCTTCTTCCGAAACCAGAGTCTTGCCGCAGCGGGGACAGCGCGGACCGGAAAGACTGCAAAGCGAGGCGGCGCAGCTACGGCAGAGCGGGTACGTTGCCCCGCCAGCCTGGGCGATGCGCCCGCCGCAGAGTACGCAGTCCCGGGGAAACAGCAGATCGAGC
>JBDKUJ010000252.1:0-6419 GCA_039679665.1 Rectinema sp.
CGAGCAGCCCTTCGGACAACAGCGGAAGCGCGTCGCCCGAAGTCGCATAGAGTCCGGCAAGATCGTCTTCCATGAGAAGGAACGTATCGCCGGGCTCATTTTCCATTACCGCGAGCAGGTTCTGTACCCGTTCGCCGCCTTTCCGGAACATCGCTTTCGCCAGATAATCGTAGGAACTGACTTGCGAATAGATCGATTCGAGCCGCCTCGAGCGCAATGTCTGGAGATAGGAAAGCAATGAAGGATGGGACATGTTGAGGGCGTGGAAATGGATATCGTAGAACTCGTCGCCGGCCATCGGATCCTCCGGAAGTGGGGTCGTCAAGGCGCTCCGCTTCGCGCTACGCACTCAAATATACTGAATTTCAGAGTTTCGCGCCGCCCGATCGCCGGTTGGCCGCCCAGACACCGGCGATGATCATTATCGCGCCCGCCGCCTGCGAAATGCCGAAAGCCTCGCCCCTGAGGACGACTCCCGCGGCCACAGTGATTGCCGTGGTAAGATTGGCGAAGACCGCCGCCTGCGAAGCCTTGAGGCGGCTCAGCGTATAGTTGATGAGGAAAAAAGCGACGACCGACGAGAGGAGCCCTAGGTACAGAAGCGCCGGCCAAACGGCGAACATGCGCGCAAAAAGGCCCTCGCCGCCCGGGCCGACCGGAACGGTCGCCTGTCCGCCTTTTCCCGCAATGTGCGTAACGGCCACCGCGAGGCCGAATACGACGGCGCCGGTCCACATCATCGCGAAAGTCCGTTCGATATCGGAAAAGTACCGTGAAGCCTTGCGCGACAGCACATTGAAAAACGCCGCGCTCGCCATGGAAGCGAACAGCAGAAGGACGCCCATCAGGCTTCCCTCATGCGCTTCCCCGCCATTCGCGCTCGCCCCGGACAGCGCAACGAACGCGACACCGATCACCGAAAAGGCGAGGCCGAGCGTCTGGAAACGGCCCAGTTTTTCCTTGAGCATGAAAAATCCCAACACTGCCACCGATGCGGGCAGCGCACCGAGGATGAGGCCGGCCGTGCTCGTGGCGGATTCGCGAACGCCATAGGTTTCGAACAGAAAATACAGAACAGGCTGGAAAAGACAGCTTAAACCGAGGATTCGCAGCGCTTCTCCCCTGGCTGCGCCCAGGCTTGCGCCCCTGAGTTTCCCGCGAAAATCGAGCCGGATGAGACGGAGGAAAGCCAGCAGCGTCATCGCCAGAGCGGCCACCAGAAATCGGGCGAACAGCAATTCGAGGGGGTCGAGGATATCGAGCGCCCCCTTTGTTACGAGGAAGGAAAATCCGAATATGGCGGCATACCCGACGCCGGCCGCATAAGTGGCAAGGCGGGGGGGCTCTTTATGCGGAGCCGCGGAGTCACGGGCTGCTGAATCGCTCATTTGGTGGGACTGTAGCTTCCCGAAAGGATTTTGTCAGCCCCGCATGAAAAATATGCGACTCGACGGAGCCCGTGCCCGAGGCTATACTTTGGTTATTCCGGGGAGGGTAGCGATGGAAGAGAGCGCCGAGCTGTACTGGCAGCGGTTCGAAACCGAAACGGGCGAAAAGGTTATCGCAAAAACGATGGGACAATGCTTCACCTCGGTCAGGGACCGGGGCGATTGGGGGCTCGCCATCCTGACCGAAAAGCATTTCTTTTTCCGTAAAATCGCGGGCCAGAACTGGCTCTCCGGGCTTTTCAGGGCGTCTTCGACCGGCAAAGAACCCGAACGGATCGAAGATATGGTCTTCGATCTATCGGAAATCTCCGGTATAGGAGAACCCCGCCGCAGTTTGTTCGACAGGATTTTCGGAACCCCGTTCAGCGTGTTCACCATAAAAAGGTTTTCGGAGCCGGAAGGCGAACCGTTGCGGTTTTCGGTCGATCCCAAGGGCGGATTCCTGCAGGCGCTGCAAGATTCACTGCGATCCGATGCTTTTCCTCCGGACGGAAGCAAAGCATAAGCCAAGGCCCCATACCGGAGGGAATGATGAACGCCGACCTGGATCTGATCCGCAGCAAGAATGCATTCATAGTCGATATGGACGGCGTCCTGTATCACGGAAATCGACTGCTCAGCGGTGCCGCCGAATTCGTCGAATGGCTCAAACGCAGGGAAAAGCGCTTTCTGTTCCTCACCAATTCGAGCGAGCGTTCACCGATCGAACTGTCGCAGAAACTTGCGCGGCTCGGCATCGAAGTGGATCCCGAACATTTCTACACGAGCGCGCTCGCCACGGCCGCCTTCCTGGCCGGACAGAAACCCGGGGGCTCGGCATATGTCATGGGCGAACCGGGTCTCATAAACGCGATGTACGAAGCCGGATTCACCATGAACAATGTGAATCCCGATTATGTCGTCGTCGGTGAAGCGCGGAGCTACAGCCTCGACACGGTCGAAAAAGCCGTCAACCTTGTGCTGCGCGGCGCCAAGCTGATCGGAACCAATTCCGACCTGACGGGCCCCGGCGAAACGGGCATAGTACCCGCCTGCGGCGCCCTCGTCGCCCCGATCGAACTCGCTACGGGCAGGAAAGCCTATTTCGTCGGCAAACCGAACCCGCTCATCATGCGCCATGCGATGAAAAGACTCGGCGCTACGCGCGAGGAGACGGCGATCATCGGGGACCGCATGGAAACGGACATTATGGCGGGCATCGAAGCCGATATCGAAACCGTGCTCGTGCTTTCGGGCGTCACCACCCTCGAAGAGATGGGTAAATTCGCCTATGCGCCGCGGCACGTACTCGAAGGCGTGTTCGAAATTCCCGCCTGAGACGGATTCGCTGGGTTCTTTTCCTCAGACAGCTTCTCAGGACGACCCATCAGACGGCCCCTCCGGCGGAGGGACGCGCCGCCGCTCGTGATGCGTCAGCCCGTCTGTACCATTTTCGCCTTCCTTCGACACCGGCGTTCTCGAGCAGACCGGCTCTGGCCAGACTGTACAGCACTTTCCTCGCTGCGGCCGTCTGAATTCCCAATGCCGAACCGAGCGATTCGGAAGACCAAAGGGTCCCAGCGCTAGCGCCAATGCCGGCACCAGTGCCAATGCCAGCGCCTTTGGCATCGAAATCGCCCGATCCGGCGACGCTCGCTGATCCGGGAAGCAATGCCAGCCAGTCTTCAGCGCATGTAAATTCCCGGCTCGACAGGATTCCGTCGAGGCTTCGGTCGATCGTAACGTAGTACCTGGGGTAACGCCCCCGACGTACCGGAACGGGCAGGACTTCCCGCCTCTCGGTCACCTCGACCATAAGTGTCTCGAACACGAGTCCGGGCGTGGCGATCAATGCGGGAGCATGGATCAGCTCGTCGAATGCATGCCAGAATTCGCGCCGTTTGGGGCTTTTCCGGCGCGAGAGCACTTCTCCGGTACGGGAATCGATTCTGATGATCGTACAACTTGTGACGATCGGATACTGGACCCGGATCCGCCGGCCTTCGGCAGCCCAGGTTTTCGCCTTTTCCTGGACAGCCGCAAGCCCTGAAGTCTGCACTTCCACGATTTCTCCATCGGCGCGCACCGCATCGGCTATCCTTCCCCCGACGGCGACTTCGATTCTCCCCCCCGCTCCGGCGGCTCTCCGCTTGAGCGCATCGTGGAGACTATGTTCCGAAAATATATTGATACCCTTTTCTTCGCTTTCGGCATCGCTCGGGGCTTCAGGCTGAATCCGCAAAATTCAGCTCCCCGCGGCCATGAAGGCGCGCAGAAGCATATAAAGGATAGTTCCTGCAAAAATCGACAGGAATACATTCCGCTTCCAGAATTGCAGGCCCGCTGTCGCCAGGGCGCCGGCGAGTTCGGGAATGCCATGCGGAACTTCCTGCCAGCGGATTCCGGTGAAAGATGAAACGACGAGCACCGTCATGGCCACCGGCGGCATGTAACGTTCGACAAAGGCCATACCCTTTGGCACCCGCCCGCCGCGGAATACGATGAAGGGCAAGCCCCTTATCGCGATGATGACGAGCGCCGAGACGCAGACGCAAGCAACGGCATTCCAGATTGCGCTCATTCGCCCGACCTTCCTTCCTTGCGGTCGCCAGAGTCGGAATTCCCGGCAGACGAGCCGGAATCCCTGGCAGCCGGACCGCGCCGTATCGAAGCCGCGGCCATGCCCCCGGCCAGACCGATGACCATGCCCGCCCTGGGACCCGCAATGAGGGTACCAAAGACGGCCGAAAGCGCGGCACCGACGTAGGGCCAAGGTTCGCGCACACGCCTGAGCTGCTCCACCAGCAGAACCACGAAAAGCGCGGTGAGCGCAAAATCCAGCCCTTCGAGCTTCCACGGTAAAATCGCTCCGGCGAACACGCCCGCCATGGTGCCGGCCACCCACCAAGCCTGGTTCAAGGCCGAAACCATGCCCATGAAGCGACCGTCATCGCGACCGCGCTGCGGAAGAGTGGAAAGGAGGGCAAAGGTTTCATCGGTCAGGGATAGGGCGAGGTAGGGTTTCAGACGCGGCCAGGGCGCGAAACGCCCGAGCATGGATACTCCGTACGCGGCATGCCTGATGTTCACCGCGAAACTTAAGATCGCGGCTTCGGCGGGACCGCCGCCCGCCGCGAGAAGGCCTACAAGCGCAAATTGGCCGGCTCCCGCATACATGAAAAGGCTCATGCAGAGCGTGAGCCACCAAGGCAGGCCGGAATCGGACGCAAGCAGACCGAAGGCGAGTCCAAGCGTAAGATAACCGAGCATGACCGGTACCGTCGCCTTGAGGGCTTCGCTGAAAAGGGCCGATCGTCCTGTCCGTCGCAGCATGGTGCGTCATCCTAGCCGCCGGCCGCATCCGGGTCAACCTTTCCCGAACGGGTTGCCCTCAGAGCACGCAAGCCAGTATCTTCGACCGGATGTCAGCCTGTTTCGACGCCCTCGAACGAAGCGGTATCCGCTTCCTCGAATACGGCAGCACCGCGATAGACGCCTACCGGCGGATAGGGCCCGCGCCCCTTAAGTTCGTCGTGGTCGAAGCAGGCATCGTCGAACTCGCCAAGGCGCTCGACCCGCTCGAATTTCCCGGTCTTCCCTATGCCGATGCCGCCATCAGGGAAGCCGGAGCCGCCGAACCGGCGATCCGTTTTCTCTGCGTCGACTCGCTCGAGGCGACGGGCCTGGGAGCCGGGCTTGCGGCGGATTTCCGCCGCGATCCGCGCAGCGGCTTTTTCCACGATCCGACGGGCATTTATCCGCTATTGAGGAAAGGAAACTATCCCGCCGTCGATCCGTCCCGCCCCGGCGCCCTTTTCGAAGCCGCCATCCTCGCCGCGAGGGCGGGCGATGCCGAAAACGAACCGCCGCCCGAAGCGTACGCCCGCCCGGGATCAGTCTCCGCCCAGCAGCAGAAAGACCTTCTGACACTCATCCTTACGGGGCCACGGCCCGAACGGGGGCTCGATTTCCTTCTGAGGACCGGATTCGCTGCGGAATGGTGGCCGGAGCTGGCCGCCCTCGCTTCGGTCGATCACGCGAAAGACCATCACCCGGAGGGAGGCGGTTGGGCCCATACGATGGAGACCTTCTCCCACCGCAAGACTGCCGATCTCACCCTGTCGCTCGCCCTGCTGCTTCACGATACGGGAAAAGCGCGTTCTGTCAGCGCGGAAGGGCGAAGATTCGACAGGCATGCCGAAATCGGCGCGCTCATCGCGTCGAAGTTCCTGGCGCGCCTGGATTTCGACGCCGATACGATCCGCGATGTGACCTATATGATCCGGAGCCATATGCTGCCGGCCGCCCTTCCGCGCCTGCCATTGTTCCGCGTGGGCGAAGTCGTGGCGGACCCGCGTTTCCCGCTGCTCCTCGAACTGTACCGCTGCGACGAATTCTCGACCTTCCGCGGACCGGAAGGATACTACGACGCGTGCGCCGCATATAAAGCGTATTTGAAGAACAGGAAGAATCCGTACAGGGACGACGAAGGCCGCAAGCTGGGATCAAATCATATGCGTATGGGCGACTGATCGTAGGCAATCGTCCAGCGCGGCGGCTTGTACGAAGCGAATTCCGGATACTGTTTGGTCAGGGTTTCGACGATTTCCTGGTCGAGCGGCATACCACGCATCAACGCAAAGCATTCCTCCGGATCGATCGGCTTGCGGTAAGGTCTGTCTCCGCCGAGCGCTTCGAATACATCGACGACGGCGATGATCCTGGATTCATGCGGTATCGAATCCCCCGCCAATCCTTCGGGATAACCGGATCCATCCATGCGCTCGTGATGATGCAGCACGATAGGGCCAAGGTGGGCGAGCTCGCGGAAGTTTTGCAGAATCTTGGCGGAAATGAGGGGATGCGACTGAATCACCTGAACTTCCGCATCGTTCAGCTCGCCGGTCTTGAGGAGGATTTCCAGAGGTATCGAAATCTTGCCGATGTCGTGCAACAGGGCCGCAGTGTAGAGGTTGCGCAATTGCCGTTTCC
>JBDKUJ010000253.1:0-1610 GCA_039679665.1 Rectinema sp.
CGCCTGATCCCCGAGCGCCGCGATTGCCTCTGGAGGATCGCCGAATACTCCTTCGTATACAACAACCCGCTCAAGTGGCCGGTGCTCTATGAAGCGAACAAGAAAACCTTCAAGGACCCGTCCAATCCCAACCTGATTTTCCCCGGCCAAGTGCTCGCGATTCCGAGCATCAAGGGCGAGGAAAGGTCCGGATCATGGGATTCCGCCAAGACCTACAAGCCTCTGGCGAAGTAAGACCTTCACCCGTAAATAAAAAGAGACCGTCCCAAAAGGACGGTCTCTTTTTATTTGGACTGCGTGCCCGCTATCAGCGGCTTGAGCTGCGCCAATCGTCGAGGGCGGCGTCCACCGAACGACGCATCTCGACCGAAAATTCCGCGGCAAACTTCCTCAGGTACATATGCTGTCCGTAATTCTTCGCTCCGGGCCTGAGGGGCATGTTCCGGTATTCGTCGGTTCCGAACATACACTCGTAATCGCCAGATTCGAGTTCGCGATACCGGTCCGTAAAAACCATCGTATCCATCGGAAAACGCGACCGCAGGGGAGCCGCACGCTGGCGGGCGCTCGGATACCCTATGCACAGCATTGCCGCCGGAAAACACCAGCGCGGGAATCCCAGTAATTCGCGATGTTCCTCGAATCGTTCCATGATGTCGCCGATATAGCAGGACCCGAGGCCCAGGGCTTCCGCCGCCGTCACCGCAGTCTGGGCGGCGATAAGGGCATCGTCGATCGCGAGGAACATATCGCCCGCAGCGGGCCGCACAGCATTCAGGTCGCCCTTGCGCCCGGCTTCGAGATCGCGCACGCCGCACAGATCGAAATATCTCATCCATTTGGCATAATCGGCCAAAAACACAAGCAAGAGGGGAGAGCGCGCTATAAAGGGCTGGTCGTCGCAACTCACCGCGAGCCGCTTTTTGATCGACTCGTCCTCAATTCTGAGGATGGAATAGAGCATCATGTTGCCCGCCGTGGGGGCGCGCAGCGTCGTTTCGAGCAATGTCCGCACTATCGCTTCGGGAATGGGGCGCGTTTCGAAATCGCGTACCGAGCGGCGGTTCTTCAACAGCTTGATAGTCGCGTTTTCACTTTCGGAAGAATCCTGTGAGTCGGAAGTATTCAGCGGTTCGGAGCGGCTTTTCATATCAGGCCTCGGGGGAGCGGGCATAGGAAGCGGCGATGACCGCAATCATGTCCGCATGGTCGTGTGCGCCTATGGTTTCGCGCACTGCATGCATCGACAGCATGGGATGGCCGATATCGACAGTCTTCACTCCCAGATGGGCTGAAGTTATGGGGCCAATCGTGCTGCCCGGAGCGATGTCGGGACGCGACATATATTTCTGGCAGCGCACGCCGGAGGCAGTGCAAGCCGTCCGGAACCGGGCTTCGGCTATGGCATCCGTGGCGTAACGCCAGTTGGCGCCGGCTTTGACCGCAGGCCCCGCGTTCAGAAGCGGCGCATAGCGTTCGTCGAATTTTTCCGGAAAGGCCGGATGCCAGGCCTGCGCGGCGTCGACGGAAATGCAGAACGAGCGGGCAAGCGCCCTGTAAAAATCCTGGGCCGCTGCGCCGGAAGCGATGCAGATCCTCGCCAGCACATC
>JBDKUJ010000254.1:0-1808 GCA_039679665.1 Rectinema sp.
TCGGCGACAGCGGAACGCGCGAACTCCTCGAATCGATAATCGAAGATGAGGAAGCGCATATCGACTGGATCGAAGGGCAGCGCGACCAAATCGCTCAGATGGGCGCGGGAATCTATCTCGGCGAACAGATCGGATAACGAAAAACTCCGGCGGAAATCGGAAAAAGGAGACAATCGATGAAAATGGCAATCGTCTTCTACTCATTGTACGGTCACATGTACAGGATGGCGCAGGCTGCGGAAGAAGGAGCCAGATCCTCGGGCGCCGAGGTCAAGCTCCTTCGTATTCCGGAAACCCTGTCGCCCGAAATACTGGCCGCCATGCACGCAGTCGATGCCCAGAAGGCTTTCGCCGGAGTGTCCCATGTCAAATCCGAGGACCTCGAATGGGCCGACGGCATTATCTTTGCCATACCCACTCGCTTCGGAAACATGCCGAGTCAGGTAGCGGCCTTTTTCGATTCTACGGGACAGGTTTGGCAGCGCGGCGGTCTCGTGGGCAAAGTGGGCTCCGTAATGAGTTCGAGCGCGACCCAGCACGGCGGGGCAGTGACCACGATACAGCATATGCACAGCACGCTTCTTGCCCATGGCATGGTCGTCTCGGGCCTTCCCTACGCGAAATGCCCCGCCCTCTTCGAAATAGACGCGGTCAATGGCGGTTCGGTTTTCGGAGCCACAACCATCTCGGGCGGCGATGGTTCACGGATGCCAAGCAGACACGAACTCGACGCCGCAAAAGCGCAAGGGGCCTGGGTCGCCGAGCTTGCAGGCAGGCTGGCGAAAAAATGAATCCCCTGAACAAAGAGCTTTCCATAGTTCTTTCGGGTGAAGCTGGCCAGGGTATCCAGTCCATAGAATCCATGCTGACCGCCTTCGCGAAAAATGCGTCCTACCACGTATTCGCCACGAAGGAATACATGTCCCGCGTGCGCGGAGGGTGCAACAGCACCGAAATACGCATATCGCGCGAGCGCGTGACGGCGCGGGTCGGAAGGATCGATATCCTGATTCCTTTGACGCCGGAATCCATTCCCCATTTACGGGAAAGGATAAGCGCCGAAACCCTCGTGATCGGCGAAAAGGCCGTCGTGGGCTACGATCGCATGATCGACCTTCCTTTCGCGGCGATAGCTCTGGAAGTCGGCGGGGCCGTCTATTCCAATACAGTCGCCGTCGGCGCCATATGCGCCCTGCTCAAGATCGACCGCGCCGGCTGCGAAACCGGCGTACGTGAATTTTTCGGCGGCAAGAGCGCCGAGATCCAGGACTCCAATGTCGAGGCGTTCCGCCGGGGCTATGAGCGCGGCTCTGCTCTGCTCTCCGAGATAGCGATCGACATAAAGACGGATCCGGCGGTAGGTGACGAAATAATGCTGACCGGCGCCGAAGCGATCTCCCTGGGCGCCGTGGCGGGAGGCTGCGACTACGTCTGCGCCTATCCCATGTCTCCCGGCACCACCGTGCTCACGGCCATGGCGGAATATTCCAAACGCTTCGACATCATCGTCGAACAGGTGGAGGACGAGATAGGCGTCGCGAACATGGCGATCGGCGCCTGGTATGCGGGCGCTCGCGCCTTGGTTACGACCTCGGGCGGAGGCTTTGCCCTGATGAGCGAAGCCGTGAGCCTTTCGGGAGCCATCGAAACGCCTCTCGTAGTGCACATAGCCCAGAGGCCGGGGCCCGCCACGGGCCTCCCCACCCGGACGGAGCAGGGCGATCTCAATCTCGCGATCTACGCGGGACACGGCGATTTCCTCAAAGTGGTGCTTGCCCCCGGAGACCTCGAAGAGGGTTTCTCGCTCA
>JBDKUJ010000255.1:0-2568 GCA_039679665.1 Rectinema sp.
TCGGTGCTCAAATCGAACCGGGTCATCAAGGATGTCGCCATAGGCGAATCGGCCTATATCAAGGGTTCGAACAAGCTCAAGAACCTCATGATCAATTCGTCGGACGATGCCAGGACCCAGATAGGCAAGGGCGTCGAACTGGTGAACGGCGTGATCGGTTATGGGTGTCGCATCTTCTATGGCTGCAAGGCCGTACGTTTCGTCATGGGCGACAATTCCGCTCTAAAATACGGCGCCAGGCTGATCCACTCGGTACTGGGTGAAAACTCCACGGTCTCCTGCTGCGAAATACTCAACAACCTCATCTTCCCCGCGCACGAACAGCACCACAATACGAGTTTTCTCATCGCCAGCCTCGTAAAAGGCCAATCCAACATGGCGGCCGGGGCCACTATCGGTTCCAACCACAATTCCCGGGCGCCCGACGGCGAAATCGAAGCCGGACGCGGATTCTGGCCGGGGCTTTCGACCTCGGTCAAACATTCTTCGCGCTTCGCTTCATTCTGCCTGCTCGCCAAGGGCGATTACCGCTTCGAACTGGATATTCCCCTGCCCTTCTGCCTTGTCGACGACGACAGGACCAGAGACAGACTGGTACTCGTCCCCGCCTACTGGTGGACGCACAATCTGTATGCCCTTATGCGCAACGAATCCAAATTCAAGTCCCGGGACGGGCGCAGGGACAAATCCATCGCATTCGAATACTCCCCCTTCGCCCCCGACACGGCTACGGAAATCGCCCACGCCATGAACCTGCTCGAAGAATGGACGGGCACGGCGCTCGGCGGTGGCCGTGAAGCCGGACTTGCCTATCTCCGCGCAGGTATGGAAAGGCCGGATCTCGAAGTTCTGGCGCCCGGCGTAGAGAACGCCGACAGACCGGCCATCGTCATCAAACCGGTCCGCGCATGGCATGCGTACCGCGAAATGCTGCTCTGGTACGCAGGCGATACCGTAATCCGCTTCGCCGCTCCGCTCGCCCCGAAACCCGACAGGGACGCGCTGGCGAAGGTTCTGGAATCTGCCGCGGACGCCTGCGATCTCGATTCCTGGGAAAATCTCGGAGGAATGCTCGTCGCGATCCCGCGTCTGGACGAGTTGCTCGAAAAAACCGCTTCCGGGGCCGTCCCGACCTGGTACGAAATGCATGCCGAATACCACAGACTCTCTGCCGCATATGCCCTCGACAAAATACGGCACGCCTGGTCGGTCCTTGGCGCCCTCTATCCTGACTGCGCGGAAGGGCATGGCTGCGGCCCGGACGACAAGGGCTGGGCTATGGCGCTTCGCGATTTTTCCGCACTCACCGAAAAAGTGGAGCGTTCGGTCTACGAATCCAGGGCGAAGGATTGGAACAACAAGTTCCGTAAAGCGACCTTCCGCTCCGAAGCGGAGCTCCTCGCGGTAATGGGAAAGCCCGAGGATAATTCGTTTATCAGGAAAACCCAGGTCGAGATGAAGCAGCTCCGCGGTCTCGCTTCAGGCCTGCATCTTTGAGCCGGCACAATTTCCTCCTCGTCCTTGCCTATGACGGCACGGATTTCGAAGGCTGGCAGCGCCTTCCCGGCGATGCGCGCAGCATCCAGGGCATGGTCGAAACCACTCTGTCGGCTATCCTCGGCGAAACGATCGAAGTGACCGGAGCGGGCAGGACCGATCGGGGCGTCCACGCGGAAGGCCAGGCGGCCAGCTTTCATTCGCGTACCGAACTCCGCCCGGAAGCTATCATGGAAAAGCTCAATGCGGCCTTTCCGCCTGATATCACGTGCCGTTCCTGCCGCGAAGTGGATCCGCGCTTCCATGCGCGATTCAGGGCGAAGGGCAAAGTCTATCGCTATCGCCTGCACTCCGGTCCCGGGCCCGACCCCGTTTCGAAACGCTTCAGCCACCATATCGGCGCGCTTCCGAATCTCGAAACCATGCAAAGAGCGGGTTCTCGCCTTTTGGGTGAACACGATTTCGGATTCCTTTCAAACGAGAAGGAACGCGAAGACAAAGTGCGCAGGCTCGATGCCGTGCGTATCGAGGAATCGCCCGCGCCCATGGGCCGTTTCATCGACCTCTACTTCGAGGGGCCCGGATTTCTGCACAACCAGGTGAGGATGATGGCTGCCCTGCTTCTCGCGGTGGGCGAAGGCAAAATCGGCGAAGGCAAACTCGACGCGCTCCTTTCCAGGGCCGAACGCGCGCCCATGCCGGGCGCCCTCGGCCCCCACGGGCTCTGCCTGGTTGAAGTGCGCTACTCTGCGTCCGACATGGCCTATTTCGCCGGATCGGCCGGATCGGCCGGATCGGCCGGAGCCGCCCGCCCCGCTGGCTCCGCCGGCTCCGGCCAATCCGGCTATCGCGCTTGGTCCCGAACCAGGCGCTCCAGCAAACCGTCGTCCGCCACGTAGGGGAGCGTGATCGTCCCCAGGTCGGCGTGCAGCTCGTTGTATTCAGCGCTGACCTCCATGGCATGCGGATTTCGCGCCCAGGCCCTCCGGGCCACCCCGCCCATCGTATCCCAAGGCATGGCCATTCGGATGACGCAGTCGATGCGCTCCGACCCGTCCAGTACCAGACCGA
>JBDKUJ010000256.1:0-6095 GCA_039679665.1 Rectinema sp.
GTATCCCGGCGAGGGGCGCAATCGCGGCTATGACGTGCGCAACTCCTTCGAACTCGACGAGCCCGTCCGAACCCACGAGAAGGTCGAATTCAGAGCCTGCGTTTTTTTCTTCAAGATTCGAGACGAGGCCGGTCCAGGATATCCGGCAGCCGTCGTAAAGGCGCGGATCGGACAGCACTTCCTTCAGCCCCGGCATCGAACTCCATGCGGCTCCGGCGGCAGAGCCCGCCCCGGCGAGAATCGAACGTTTCGCGTCCAGCGATTCGGCGCGTAAGGAGGGCGCCGCCTCGGGCGAATACAGTATCCCGTTGACGAGCTTCAACGCATCGACGAAACGGCCTTCTTCCGAGTATTTCAGCGCGACCGATATGGCGCGGCGCCGGACTCCCGTCGCGTATCTCCTTGCCGCTCCATTGTTCAGGGCCGATGTTCCGGACGCCTTGTCCCGCCCTGCTGTCGTCGCCGCTACGATGACCGCCATGACAACCAGAGCCGCCGCCGTGATCAGGAGAGCCCTGGTCACAGTGCGGTGAATCCCCTTTTCGCGCAGGGCGCTTTCGCCGCGATGGATCGCCCCTTTCTTTTTTTTGTTTTCCGGGGGCTCGCGGAGCGAGGACAGCAGGCGTTTCGCGCGTCTTTCCCCGGGCCGGTCGTCGAGTATGCGGAGGCAAAGAGCCGCAGCCTTGTCGAGTTCTCCGCGGCCGGCATGCAACTCGGCCAGGTCGGCCAAAGTGCCTGAGTCTCCCGGTTTCAGCTGCTCGGCCCTCGACAGATACGTGAAGGCGCCGCCCGAGTCTCCCGAACCCAGACATGCTTTTCCGAGCGTCCTGTAGAACTCGGACGAATCGCGATACAGGGGGAGCAGGGGTTCGAGAAGACCGGCCGCCTCGGCATAGCGCCGCGTCGCGATGAGAAATCGGGCGCGCTTGAGGGAATCACGGGATGTATCGCTCAACTTCGGTTCCAGGCGGCCTTCGCGAACTCCAGTTCGGCTGTGGGGTCCGCAGCGCCGAAAAAGGCGCTGCCCATCACGAGCACATCGGGCTTCGCGACCGCGATCGCGCCCATCGTCGAACGGTTTATACCTCCGTCGATCGACACCAGATATCCATATCCCATCGAATCGCGCATCGCAACGAGGCGTCCGGCTTTTTCCAGGCAGGAGGGAATGAGGGATTGGCCGCCCGCGCCCGGATTTACGGTCATTACGAGCACCAGATCGACCAGGGGCAGCAATTCTTCGATGAGCGAAATGGGTGTCGAAGGCACGATCGAAATACCCGGCTTCGCGCCGGAATCGCGAATGGTCTGGACGAGACGGTGCGCATGCACACAGGCTTCGACATGGAAACTTATCCAGTCGGCGCCGGCCTTGATGAAAGCGGGCACGAGGTGTTCGGGCTCCACGGTCATCAGATGGACATCGAGCGGCAATGCGGTACGGGCGCGCAAGTCCGCCACCATTTTGTCGCCGAAAGTGATGGCGGGGACGAAGCGGCCGTCCATCACATCCAGATGCAGCCAGTCGGCGCCGGCGCGGGTGGCCAGGGCGACGGCCGCTTTCATGTCGGCGAAGTCGGCGGACAGTATGGAAGGCGCAACAAGGGGCTTTTTCATGACTACCGCACTATACCATGAAGCCCGGAACGGCGCCATATCGGGGCTGCGGGCGCATGCTTGTGATTGACGTGCCGCTGTCCGGTCATGTAGTATGAATTATTCTGCTTTTTCCCGGACACGGAAGTACATGGGCGATCAGGAACACGTATCCGCACTCTTATCGAACGCTTACGAGAGCCTCAGGAACGTCGACCTGGATGCCGCGTGCGGTTTCCTCGACAAGGCGCTCGAAATCGATTTCGAATGCCCCGAAGTGCTCTATGCGCTCAAGTGCGCCCGTTTCTGGCAGGACAGGGCCGGACGTATCGCCGCAGTCAAAGATCCCTTTGAACGCGGAGATTTCGCGGTCGCGCAATGGAAAGCGTTCACCGCCTTCCTCGGCCGGTTGTCGGGCGAATTCGAGGCCGCAAAGTATGCGTTCAAGAGATATCTTTTCGCCCTCGCCCTCGAAAGCTACCTCGCCGTCACGGACGAGGAAAAAACTTCCCGCGAAGCGGAATTTTCCCTGCGCATGGGAAGATGCCGCAAAGCCTGCGGTGACTACGAAAGTGCGATGCGCCATCTGGAACGCGCGGCGAAAATCAAGCGCGACGATCCCGGCATCGTGGCCGAACTCGCCGATTGCCACGCACTGTCCGGCGAGCAGCGAATGTCCAAAGCCCTGTTTCGCGAGGCTTTTTTTCTCGGCGCCGACAGGATCGACCTCGACCTGCTGGAATGCGACATGATCCGCATGCTGCGCGACAAGGTGGCCGAACTTGGGTACGAGGGCGCCGCACTCGCCGAATGGATGCCCATATACGGCAACCTGCTCGGCGTTTTTTCCGTCAAACGCGAACTGAAGCCGTCCGAATCGACGCGGCTAAATTCGATGATATTCCAGAACGAAAACGACTTGCGGGAAAATCCCAAGTCGAGCGACATTTTGGTGCCGCGCCTTTTGAATAGATACTTCTGGCTGGTCGACCATCTCGTGGCGACCGATGCCGACCGCACCAAGATCGACGGCGTCCTGCTGAAGATCCGCCTGCACGATCCCGTCGTCTACCGACAGTACACGGCCTAGAGAGGAGAAAGAATATGCCCGAATCCCGGCTCGCCGGAAAAGTCCAGGAAATGCTCAACGAGGAAAAGTGGACAAGGACCGCGCTTGCGAATTACTCCGTGTCCAGCCTCAAGGAGCTCGATCTCCTTCTTGAGGAAGCCAGACAGGAAAACTCCGTCGACGAAATCCTGGCCCTTTGCACCGAACATCTTTCCCACACCAAGAACAGTGTCATCGCGCTGTATCTCTCGGGCGTGATCGGATTGATACACCAGCAGATCGACGACTCCGCAATGGTGCAGCTCATCGACATTTTCACGGACAACAAGCGCCTCAATGTCGTCGAATTCATCTGCCAGCGCATGCTGGATTTCGGCGAAAACCGCGTTGCCCTGATGCGTCTCGCCGACTGCTATGAAGGCGAGGAAAAGGCCGAACAGCGCTTCGCCGTATGGGAACGCCTGGTCCGCATCGATTACGAAGAAGCCGACATCGTCAAGCTTCTCGCCGAACGCCGCGAAAAAGAGGGCCGCAGGGACGAGGCCATCGATTTCTACAAAAAGGCCCTGCACCGCTATATCAATAAGGGCCAGACCGCCAACGTACGCGATATCTGGGCCAAGCTCGTGGAGTTCTGCCCCCAGGACATCGACTTTTTCCTGCACGTCCAGCGCAAAATCGCCAAACAGCTGTCCACCGACAAGGCCGCGACCCTTCTCATGGATCTGTATCGCTATTATCGCGACCAGAAGGACTGGAATGCCGCGCTCGACATCCTCAGGCTGGTGATAGGGTACGACGAGAAAAACCCCTCGCTGCGCAAGGAAATCATAGACTGCTACTCCGGGAAATATGCCGGCCATTCCCGCCTCGACGACTATATCCGTCTTTCCAATCTGGGGCAGAGCTACCGTTCGCTCCACGAAGCCATGGCCGATTTCGAAAAGCATATCGCCTTCGACGCGGGCAATTTCGTGTTCCACCGCACCTGGAACATCGGCAAGATCGCCAGCGTCACCGCGGACGAAGTGGTTGTCGATTTCGCGAAATCACGCGGCCACCGCATGTCCCTGAAAATGGGCATCGACAGCCTGGTCACGCTCTCCCGCGACCATATATGGGTGCTCAAAGCCGTCTGGACCAAGGAAAAACTGCACGAAAAGGTCAAAACCGATCTGGTCTGGGCGCTGAAGACCATCATTAAAAGCTTCGACAACAAAGCCGACCTCAAACGGATCAAAGCCGAACTCGTTCCTTCCGTGCTCAGCGTGAGCGAATGGAATTCCTGGAGCGCCAAGGCCCGCGAAGTCCTGAAGGTCGATTCGGCCTTCGGAAACGCCGCCGACGACATTTCCACCTTCATTGTCCGCGACAGGCCCCTTTCCTTCGAAGAAAAAATCTATATACAGTTCAAGGCCGAGAAGAATTTCTTCTCTCGCGCCCAGCTCATGCGGGATTTCCTCAAAAACTCGGGACCCGATTCCGAATTCTTCGCCGACATGCTGGCGTATTTCGCCGGTTTCCTGCGTTCCTACCAGGTGGCGAACGAATATGTGGTGGGATCCTTCCTGCTTCTCAAAAAGCTTTCGCTCGACCATGCGTATCTGAAACAGTCGATCAGCGGTACTTTCGCCGATCTTTTCGCAGACATCGAAGACCCCGTCATCATCTACGAGAACATGAAGGATGCCGAACTGCGCAACGCCTTCGTGCAGGACATCAAGAACTTCATCCCCGAATGGGCGACCATCTACATAAGGATCCTGCCTTCGTCCAGGTCGATGAAAATGCTCGACGACCTCAAGAACGCCGGTCATTCCGACAAGCTCAAACGCTTCGGCATGGATATGGTCGAGAATTACCGCGACCATCGCGAAGCTTTCATCTGGCTCGTGAAGGATCTTCGCTCCGAGCCCTGGTTCGCCGAGCTGGGAATTGTATACGAGAAAATCCTGATTACGCTCATCCACATTCTCGACATTACCTACAAGGAAATAGACAACCACAGGGAAACCACCGAGAACCGCAAGATCAACAAGCAGGTCCAGACGATTCTGTTCAAGGAAAACGTACTCGAAGTCTTCCTCATGGAAGCGGGCACCGAAACCGTCGAACGCGTGTATGCCCTCCTGGGCGACGTGCATGAACTGGATCCCGCGATACGCATGCAGCTCAGGCGCAAGATCGCGGACAAATTCCCGAATTTCCGCTTTTCCGGGGAGGAAGAAAAGACGATCGTTTCGCGCGGTCTCATGGTCACTCCCGAAAAGTATCTGGAAAAGCAGAGACTCCTGGCACACATCATGGAAGTGGAAGTACCCGCCAACCAGAAGGAAATCGCTTTCGCCCTCTCCCTGGGCGACTTGCGCGAAAATGCGGAGTACAAGGCCGCCAAGGAAAAGCAGGACGAGCTCAATTCCCGCGTCGCGAAACTCAAGAACGAGATCGAGCGCGCCCAGCTATTCGACCGCAATGCCCTGAATTCATCCAAGGTATCCTTCGGCACTACGGTCTACCTGAAGAACGAGATTTCGGGCGACGCCGAAACCTATACGATCCTGGGCCCATGGGAGTCGGATCCCGATGTCAACGTGATTTCGTATCTGTCCCCGCTCGGTAAGAAGCTCTACAACCACAAGCCCGGCGACACTCTCACGTTCAGCATCCACGACCGCAATTTCCAGTACAGGGTGGAGAAAATAGAGTTGGCCAATATCTGATAGGCTGACAGGCTGTTCAGAAAACCGCGCCGCGTTCATGCGGCGCGGTTTTTTTATCCCCGGCCCGCCCGGGGTTCATTGCCCGGGCGATGACGGAGAAGGTTCTCCCGGCAGGCGCCTGACGCCTGCGAGGCGGGCCGCCCAATGCCCCTCGTACAGACTCGAAATGATCACGCCCGTTCTGTCGCCCTCCGAAGCCGAATGGATGAAGCGGTCTTTCGACAGTGCGATCGCGACGTGATATATGGCGCCTTCGCGCGCAAACACCAGAATGTCCCCCGGATCGGGTTCTCCCTCGACGCGTGCGCCAAAGCGGGCAAAGCTTTCGCTCGACCTGGGGAAAGGTCCAAAAGGGGCCGCCGCCTGTGCAAGTACGCGGTATACGAATCCGGAGCAGTCGAGGCCTTCGGGTCCGAAACCCCCAAAGGCATAGGGAGTACCCAGCCATTTCAGCGCTGCGGGGATAATGGCCAATCTGGACTCGTCCCAGATTTCGGGATCAATCTTTCCCAGATCGGGAATGCCCCGCGGCAAGTCGTTCCATTCCAGGCCCCGCGCCGGAGGAAACGCGAATTCCGCCTCAAAGGCCGCCACGGGCGCAGCCAAAGCGGCAGCCATGACTGTCGCAAGGAAAAAGACGCTTAGCCCATGCGGACGGAGGGGATGATACGATCTGCGCAAGGGAACCTTCAGGATTCGGCCCGGACGCC
>JBDKUJ010000257.1:0-5191 GCA_039679665.1 Rectinema sp.
AGTGTACGTATCATCCGTTTGTTGGCGGGATTCTGCATCACGTATATTTCGTCGAAATGGGTGAGGACGCCCATGGCGAGCAGGACCAGGATGACTTTCATCGTTCCGCGCAATGAGGGGAGGATTATTTTCCTGATCTGCCGCACTCTCCCCGCTCCATCTATCTGTGCCGCCTCGAAGAGTGTGGGGCTGATCGCGGCGATGGACACCAGATAAAGGACGGCGAAATATCCTATCGACCGCCACACGCCCATACCCACGATGAGTGGGCGCGCAAGGCCCGGTTCGGCGAGGAAGAATACCGGTTCCATTCCCAGGAAGCCCAGCAGGGTGTTCGCGAAACCCTTGTCGTCGAAGAGCAGTATCCATATGCCGCCGATGACCGACCAGGAGAAAAGATACGGCAGGTATGAAATTGTCTGGACCGTTTTTTTGGCCGCGGGTCTGGTCAGCTCGTTGACCGCGAGGGCGAGGATGAGCGAAAGCGCGAAATACAGGGCCATATCGACGAAGCCTATGAGCAGGGAATTGAGTATCGCCTGCAGGAAATCCGGATCGACGACGACGCGCGCATAATTTTCGAGGCCGACGAAGGGGCGTTTGCCGATGAGGCGATTCGCCTGAAAGCTCATGGTGATGCCTTTGGCGAAAGGATAATACGCGAACATCACGAAATAGACCGCGATCGGAAGGAACATCAGATACATGAAACGGTATTTGTGGATGCGGCCCCACAATTTCGACTTGGTCGGTATCGGCACGGCCCGGCTCCTTCAGTCTTGCCCGAACCGGAGACCGGTTTCGGGGTCGAAGAGGTGGATCGCCTCGGGGTCGAAACGGAACGTGCACGTCGCGTCTTCCTGCGGGATGCCTTCATCGAAGGAGCTTTTCAGCGAGTCGTCGGCCGGGGAGCGGCAGATCATCGCTGCGCCGCCCATCTGGAAATGGACCAGGCTTTCGTTGCCCAGGTATTCCACGAAATCGGGCACCGCCGTGACCGTATTGTGCATGCCGGCCGCCGATTCCGATCCCGGTTTCGGTTCCGGTTCGGCGCAGCGCGGAAGGGCATGGATGCGCTCCGGCCGGATTCCCATCACGATATTTTTCCCGGCGCGGGCGGCGAGCCCTTCGCAGGGCGCGGTCAGCGAAAAAATGCTGCCTTCGCATTCGATGGAATGGGCGTCCAGGGCTTTTCCGTTGACGAGGTTCATGGGCGGCGTGCCGATGAAACCGGCGACGAAAAGATTGGCGGGCTTCATGTAGAGAGTGCGCGGGTCGGCCACTTGCTGGATGCGGCCTTTGTCCATTACGACGATCCTGTCTCCGAGCGTCATCGCCTCGACTTGGTCGTGGGTGACGTACACCATCACCGCTTTCGTGCGCTTGTGTATGTCGTCGATGTTTTTCCGCGTGGCGACGCGCAGTTTCGCGTCCAGGTTCGATAACGGTTCGTCGAGAAGGACGGCCGTGGGTTTGCGTACGAGCGCTCTGCCCACGGCGACTCTCTGCTGCTGGCCGCCCGAAAGCTGTTTGGGGAGCCTGCCCATGAGCGGCTCGAGATCGAGGAAAGACGCGGCCTCCGCGATTCGGCGAACGATTTCCGCTTTGTCCAGGCGGGCATTTTCGAGTCCGAAGGAAAGGTTTTCCTTTACGGTGAGGTGGGGATACAGGGCATAATCCTGGAAGACCATTGCGATGTCGCGATCTTTCGGATGGATGTCGTTCACTATTTTGCCGTCGATTTCGATTTCGCCGTCGGTGGGGTCTTCGAGACCGGCGATCATGCGGAGCGTGGTCGTCTTGCCGCAGCCGGAAGGACCGACGAGAACGATAAGTTCCCCTTCCTCGGCGCGGAGATTGAAGTCCGATACGGCGGCCGCTTCGCCGTCGCGACCCGAGAAACTCTTGGAAACCCGTCTCAGCTCAATGTAGGACATCGGCCCTCCATCGAGAATTATAGACCCCCTGGCGGAAGACGGGATGAATGTTATGGACAATTATTGCTTCAAAATGGACATTACCGATGTCTGAAATGCTAAAATAAATGATAGGCTTGTTTGATGCCTATAAAGCCGGGAATGGTCCGTATTTTCGAATATTTCGCATAACGGCATGGAAATCGCATCAATTGATAGAAGATTTCCATTATGTGATTCGAAATTAATGTCTAAAAATGCAAAAGTCCTTCAAGAAAATCAGACATCGGCTTTGGCGTCGCCGGAACCCTTCATGCTCACGCGGAAAAGCCCGGGCGGATAGCCTTCGTGCCTTTTGAAGACACTGTTGAAATAGTATTCGCTCGAGAACCCGAGGTCCCGGGCGATTTCCTTTATGGGCCGGTCCGTGGTGTGGAGGAGTTCCTTGGCTCTTCGCAATTTTGTGCGTGTGATGAATTTTTTGGTCGAAAAACCTTTGTTCGCTATTACGATGCGCGACACATGTTTCTCGCTCAAATTAAGGAAGCTCGCGATGTCCGAAGGCCCCAGGTCGCGGTTGATATTGTCCAGCACGAACTGCTCGATGCGCACCATCCTGGAATCGGCGCGGCTCGATTCTTCTTCGATATGGTCATCGCCGCCGGAGAGCGGTTCCATGGCCCGTGCGACGGTCAGGAGAAGGGCGACTACGGCATTGCGGATCGCCAGTTCATAGCCCTGGCGGCGTTTGTCGGCTTCATGCAGCGCGGTTTCGAACAGGGCGATCGCGTCGAAACCGTTCTGTATGGGCGTGCATCGGCTGCGCAGAAATACCGATTTCATCCAGGCCATATCGGTGTCTTCCGGACCTGGCGGCGAGTCGGTCCTGGTTATGCCGCAGTTGAGCGAGTATTCGATGAATTCCGGCGAGCCCGCCGAACGCTGTTCGTGGTATACGTCCGGCGCGGTAAGGAAAAAACAGCCCTCGCCGGCATGGAAACCGAACTCGTCCATTTCGACCGTGCATTCGCCTTTCGCCACGAAGTGGAATTCGTATGTCGAGTGCGCATGTCTGCGGATGAACCAGTCGCCCTGCTTCATCATGGCCCGGAACCAGTACACAGTGACCGTATAGGCTCCGAGGCGCAGCCGGATGTCCAGTTCGGAGAGACGTTGGGATGCTCTGATCAATCCGATGTCCATGCCGCTTCCTTTCCGAAGATTGACAGAAACGCGATACTCAAACACTATCATACCCATGCGCGACGAAACAGAACGTGTGCACGTAGTATTCAAGACGCATCTCGATATCGGTTTCACCGATCTGGCGTCGGCGGTCACGGAACGGTATTTCCGCGTTTTCATACCGAAGGCGATCGAAACGGCGCGCGAGATGCGGCGTCGTGGGCGCGACCGGTTCATCTGGACCACGGGGTCCTGGCTGGTCTCCGAGTTTCTCTCCCGCGCCGGAGATTCCGAACGCGCCATGCTGGAGGAAGCGATCGCCGCCGGCGACATAGTCTGGCATGCGCTGCCTTTCACGACGCATACCGAACTCATGGACCCGGCGCTCGCCGATTACGGTCTTTCGCTTTCGACCGGGCTGGACAAGCGTTTCGGCCGGAAAACCATAGCGGCGAAATTCACCGACGTGCCGGGGCATACGATCGGTATCGTCCCGCTGCTCGCCCGGCGCGGCGTCCGCTATCTCCACATCGGAGTGAACGGCGGCTCATCCCTGCCCCGCGTGCCGCCGCTGTTCCGCTGGAAGGCGGCCGAAGGCGGCGAAGTGATCGTGCAGTATTCGGAGGGCTACGGCGACAGGATCGCCATAAAAGGCTTCTCCGACGCGCTCGCCATCGTCAATTCCTCCGACAACTCCGGTCCTCCCCGGGCCGACGAAGTCGAAAGGGATTTCGAAAGGATCAGGTCCGAATTTCCGGGCGCCCGGGTCTTCGCCTCGACGCTCGACGCGTTCGCGGAAAAGCTTTCGGCCATCGGCGACCGGCTTCCCGTACTGACCGAGGAAATAGGCGACACCTGGATACACGGCGTCGGCACCGACCCGGCCAAAGTGGCCCGCCTGCGCGAATTGCTCAGATTGCGCACGACCTGGGAAAAATCGGGCAAACTCGAACCCGGATCGGCGGCATGGTCGTGCTTCATGGGGAATCTCCTCATGGTACCCGAGCACACGTGGGGCCTCGATTTCAAGAAATACCTCGGAGATTACCGGAACTGGGCCGTCGCCGATTTCGCCGCCGCCAGGGCGAAGGATGTCGTGGCGCCCGATGCGGTGCCGCCTTCCTGCAGGCATATCGCCGATTTCGCCGAAGAGGAATTCCTGCACCTCCATCCCGACGGAGCCGATCGCTGGGCGCACAGGACGTATTCCTTTTTCGAGTCGTCGCACCGCGAACAGCGGGCATACATCGACAAAGCGGTCTCGGGCCTGGACCCGAAACTCCGCGCCGAGGCGGAATCGGCCATCGCATCGCTCGAACCGCAAAGGCCGGCCCTTTCTTCGGCCGCGGCGGACCGGGAATCGGTGGCTCCGGGCGAACGCATTGCGTTCGGTCGTTTTTCCGCGGTTTTCGGCGCCGACGGCGCGGTTCTATCGCTCATCGCATCCTCCGGGAAGGAACTCGCTTTGCAGGGCTGCGGTATCGGCGTTTTCCGCTACGAAAGCTTCGGCCCCGAGGAATATGCCGCATGGCATCGCGACTACAACCGCGACATGGGGACGAACGCGTCCTGGGCTCTCGCCGATTTCGGAAAACCGGGCATCGAATTCGCCCGGCCGAGACCTGAACATCGTCTGGTGGCGCCGATTCTGCGGTCGCTGCGTGTCCAGCGTTCGGCCGACGCCGATATCGCGGAGGCCGTCCTGGGTATGCCCGATGCGGAACGAACGGCTCCCGGCGCGCCCGGAACGCTCGTTCTCAGATTCCGGGCTCCACATGGCGACGGGGCTTTGTCCGTCGCGCTGGATTGGTTCGACAAGCCCGCCAACCGCCTGCCTGAAGCGCTCTGGCTTTCGGTCGGACTGAACGCCGGAATTCCGTCCCGCTGGCGCATGGTCAAGCTTGCGAGCGAAGTGTCGCCCCTGGATGTCGTTCTCGGCGGGAACCGTTCGTATCATGCCGTTCAGGCGCTGCGCTATCGCGCGTCGGACGGAGAGTACGAAATCAGGCCTCTCGATTCGCCCATCGTATCCCCGGGCGCCCGGAGTCTCCTCCGCTACGACGGCAGATTCGCCGATCTCTCGGGCGGCA
>JBDKUJ010000258.1:0-4897 GCA_039679665.1 Rectinema sp.
GCGGCTCTACGATGCTGCGAGCCCTATTCTTGGTCCCGGTGTCTACTGGCGTGCGCTCATGGGTTCCACCCCCGGCGGGCTCGGCCCCATCGGCGTCGACAGGGACAGGAGAGGACTGGGCCTTGGCCTGGCCTTCCTCCGCGCCGCTCTGGAAGAACTCGCGCACAGGGGAGTGCGCACCTGCGTCATAGACTGGACTGATCTCGAGGCTTTTTACGCGAAAATGGGCTTCGCCGTATGGAAACGCTACCGTATGGCATCCAAGGAGATCGCATGAGCATCGACAGGTTGACCACCGAACGGGAAAATCCTGCGAGTGCGGACATAGACGCGAAGAGTTCCCGCGACATCCTCGCCATCATCAATACCGAAGACAAGAAAGTCCCCTTCGCGGTCGAAAAATGCCTCGACACGATAGCCTCCCTTGTCGACGATGTCGTCGCTTCGTTCAAGCGCGGCGGAAAACTCGTCTACATCGGGGCCGGCACTTCAGGTCGCCTCGGCGTCCTCGACGCATCCGAATGCCCCCCGACTTACGGCACCGACCCCGCCATGGTCCAGGGCCTCATTGCCGGCGGAAAGGAAGCCCTTGTCCGTTCCATCGAATGGGCGGAGGACAGGGCGGAAGACGGCGTACGCGATCTCGAGCGCATACTGTTCACCGGGAACGATGTCCTCGTCGGCATAACCGCGAGTGGCCAGGCACCCTACGTCCTCCGCGCGATGAAGCATGCCGGAGAAATCGGCGCCGTTGTGGCGGCACTGTCATGCAACCCCGGCTCCGAAACATTCAAGCTCGCGCGTCACGCGATCTTTGTGGACGTCGGCCCCGAAGTTGTGGCGGGCAGCACACGCATGAAGGCCGGCACCGCGCAGAAACTGGTCCTCAACATGATAACGACCGCGGCTATGATCCGCCTCGGAAAAGTCTACAAGAACTACATGATCGATCTCCGCCCGGTCAACAGGAAACTCATCGAACGCTCCAAGAACCTCATCATGAAGGTTTCCGGCTGCGACCGCTCCAGGGCGGAGGCTGCTTTCGAGGCTTCGGGAGGCAAACCCAAGATTGCCATCCTTATGGTCATTCTCGATATCGGTCGCGATGAAGCCGAGCGGATTGCCGCCGAGCACGATGGGCACATCTCTCTGGCGATCGAAGCGTACCGCTCCGGAGAAATAGCATGACCCTTACAGGACTCGACCGTCTCCAGGCCGAGCCCGAACTCCTCGCTTCCTTTATTGCCGGCGACACGATTCTTCATGCGAAGGCCGGACCGAAAGCCGGACCGAAGGCCGGTCTCCTGGCGAACCCCTGCTCGGTAACGAGCCGCTTCGAGCGTTCGGTCGAAATTGTCCGGCGCGCCATGGCCTTTGCCGGGGGAGAACTTGTGGCCCTTTTCGGCCCTGAACACGGTTTCTACGGCGAAGCGCAGGCGGGAATCAAGGTCGGCGACTCCAGGGACAGGATGACGGGTCTCCCCGTCCACAGCCTCTACGGCGAGGCGAGGAAGATCGATCCCGATACGCTCGCTTCGCTCGATCTCCTGGTCGTCGACCTGCAGGACGTGGGTGCAAGGCCGTATACCTATTTGTCTACCCTCGATCTTCTCGTAGGCGCCCTTGGCGAACTTGAAGCTTCGACGGGGAAGCCGCCACTCCTCGTCATCCTCGACAGGCCCAATCCCCTTGGAGGTATGGTGCTGGAGGGTATGGGAGTAGCTTCCGGCTTCGAATCCTTCGTGGGCGCGCGGAACATCCCTTTTCGCCACGGCCTCACGACAGGCGAGTTCGCCCTTCTCTCGGCCAGAGGCAGGACTGCGGCCGTCCGCGTCCTGCCTCTGGCCGGTTGGAAACGACATTTTCTGTGGCCCGATACCGGTCTCCCCTGGATTGCCCCGTCACCCAATCTGCCTTCTTTCGATTCCGCGCTCTGCTACCCGGCAACCGTCCTCCTCGAGGCAACCAACGTTTCCGAAGGCCGCGGCACCACGAAGCCCTTCGAAGTTTTCGGCGCCCCCTGGATGAACGGCGAAGAACTCGCACGCCTCGTGGATGACCTTCGCCTTCCCGGTCTCGCCGCGAGACCGCTCTTTTTCGTACCGGCATTTTCGAAGTACCAGGGAGAGCGCTGCAGCGGCATCCAGATCCATGTAACCGACCGGCGGGTATTCAGACCAGTTCATGCAGGTTATGCGATACTGGAACTCCTCCGCGACCGGTGGGCTACCCGCTTTGAAATCCTGCCACCGTCGGAAAATGGTTCGCGCTGCCCTCTCGATCTCCTCAGTGGCAACGGGCTCGCCTCTTCCGGCGCCGGCATCGCAGCACTCCGGGCCAACGCCCTCGAAGCCGAAACAGAATTCCAGGAGGCACGGGCGTCCTTCCTCCTGTACCCGGAGACGACACAATGAGTGATTCGGGTTCCTTTCCGGACGGTCGGCATCTCGCGGTCGGCCTTATGTCAGGTACGAGCGTCGACGGCATAGACGCCGCCCTCGTGGAGACCATCGGCGAAGGCGGAAACCTCCGGGAGATTCGTCTCCTTGAGGCTCTTGTTCACCCCATGGACGAAACTCTTCGCACGGAGATTTTCGCTCTCTTCGACCGGAACGATACCGCTCTCGACCGACTCGCCGTTCTCGACCACACCATCGGTGAAGCCTTCGCACAGGCCACCCTGGCCCTTCTCTCCATAGCGGGCCGGAACCCCCGCGAGATCGCAGTCATCGGATCCCACGGCCAGACCATCCGCCATGTGGCGGGCGTCCCGGGTTCGGCTTGGCGCGGAAGCCTCCAGGCGGGCTCCGGCGATGTCATCGCCCAGCGCACGGGCATCGTCACCGCAAGTGATTTCAGAAGCGCAGACATCGCCGCGGGAGGTACGGGTGCGCCGCTTCTGCCTTTCTTCGATCGCATCATGGCTGCCCGCTTCGAATCGCCCGTCTCATTTCAAAATTTTGGCGGCATCGGCAATCTTTGCTGGGTTGATGCAGCGGGGGCCCTTATCGCATTCGATACGGGTCCGGGCAATATGGTGGCAGACCGCCTGGCCCTTCTTGCCTCGGGGGGAAAGCTGCGATATGACCGCGACGGAACCCTCGGTGCCGCGGGCAGAATCCGGGAAGATATCATCGACCGCTGGATGGCGCATCCATTTTTCGCTCTCCGCCCTCCCAAGAGCGCCGGCCGTGAAGACTTCGGTTCGGATTTCTTCGCGGCCGAGATAGAACCTTTCCTTGGTACAGGGAAAGATGAGGCCGACGCCGTCGACCTTCTGCGGACTGCCGAGAGCTTTGTCGCACGAAGCACCGCCGCAGCCTATCGCAGTTTTCTTCCTTCCCTGCCGCGCAGCATCATCGTAACGGGCGGCGGTGCCCGCAATCCACACATCATGCATGATTTCCAGACCGCCTTGCCTGAGTGCAGGGTCGTCCCGGGCGATGAGGTCGGAATCAGTGTCGATTACAAGGAAGCGGAAGCCTTCGCCCTTTTTGGCCTCCTCAGGCTGTATGGACTGCCCAACACCGACCCCCGGGCGACGGGAGCGTCGAGGGCCGTCTCCGCCGGCAAACTCTCTTTGCCCTGAGATTCCGCATGACCTTGCGCTCATTTCGCGGACACGGCCTTTCCGGGTAGAATGGGGCGAATATGGCAAATATGAAGTACCTGTTCGGAATTGACGGCGGTGGCACAAGCGCCAGACTCAGAATCGAAACAGTGGGGGGTGATCTTCTCTTCCATGCGGTAGGAGGAAGTACCAATCCGCACTCCAATACTCTACAGGCAGTGGAATCCGTTCTGTCGGATCTCTTTACGAAAGCCTATAAAAGCGCGGATCTCGATCCCGAGGATTGCGTGGCCGGTTACGCGGGATCGGCAGGCATCGACCGCCCCTACGAAAAGGAACTATTCATAACTCTTCTCAGGAAGGCGGGTGGTTTCTCCTGCCCTGTGGCGGCGGGAAACGACGTGGAACCGGCGCTGGCGGGAGCGTTGGGCGATACGGAAGGCTTCCTGCTCATCTCGGGTACCGGATCCATAGCCTATGCACGTTCGCGCTCCGGCGTCTCGGCCCGTGCCGGGGGATGGGGGCATCTTCTCGGAGACGAAGGCTCCGCCTATCGCATTGCCTTCGATGCCCTTACGCGCGGCCTGCGATCATGGGAAAACCGCGATCTTCCGTCCGGTCTTCTCGACGCAGGTCTCGCGTTTTTCGGCCTCAGGGAACCTTCGGATCTCGTGT
Organism: Rectinema sp.; assembly: GCA_039679665.1. Classification (GTDB taxonomy): domain Bacteria; phylum Spirochaetota; class Spirochaetia; order Treponematales; family Rectinemataceae; genus JBDKUJ01. Next base: position 4,247 of record JBDKUJ010000258.1, read on the forward strand.
CCTTCGTCTACGGAGGCATCGACAAAGCGCGTATCGCAAGATTCGCACACGTCGTGGGCGAGTACCGCGACCGTGGAGACCTTCTCGCAGTCGAGCTTTTCGAGATTGCGGGGCGGGAGCTCGAAAACCTGGTCCTTTCGGTCGATCGCCGTATGGGCGATCGCATCAGGGACAAGCGCCTTGCCCTATGCGGCGGCTTTATCGAAGAAGACACCATACTCCGGGACAGGGTATCGGACCGCCTCCATGCGAGCGCGCCGGGGATCGCAATCGTTCCCGCCCAAGCCGATGCCGCAACCGGCGCATGCCTTCTTGCCCGAACTCTCGTTTCCTGAATCGGAATGCGTTTTATCTGGCAAGCACCTGAGGTTTTTTCAAAAGTAACGACTTTTGAAATTGGCTCACCTTATTGCACGGGCCAAGAGTCATCGACGCCGCCCGACGCCAGAATGGCCTCGTACAAAGCCCTGGCCGCCGCCTGCTCGGCGTCCTTCTTGGTCTTTCCCTTCGCTCTGGCGAAAAAACCTTCGCCGAGATCGCAGGATACTTCGAACACGCGTTCGTGTTCGGGACCTTCGGTGTTTTCGAGCTTGTAAAAGGGGAGACTTTTTTTGTGCTTTTGCGCAAATTCCTGCAGGGCGGTCTTGTAGT
>JBDKUJ010000259.1:0-4433 GCA_039679665.1 Rectinema sp.
TTTCCGTGTATCTGTTCGGCGTCATCGCCGTACAGGGCGTGGGGATCATGGTCGAGCGCAAGGTCGACCTCTTCGACAACCGCACGCTCGCGGTGATCGCGACGGTCCTGATAATCGGTATCGGCGGGTCCTTCGCCTTCCCGGGCGGCATGATTCCGGCCTTCGGCGCCAAGCTTCCGGCGATCGCCACCGCGGCGGTCTGGGGCATCGCGCTCAACCTGGTGTTGCAGCTCACAAAAAAGAAACCCGCGTCGCCGCGCAAGTCGGCGGGGAAAGGCAGGAAATGAAGCCGGGTTTTACGGTAAAACAGTAAAGAGATAAAGCGATAAAGTGACAAAGAAGGCCGGGCCGCCCGCGAACGAATCGCGGACGGCCCGGCCTTCTTTGCTGGTGCTACAGGGTGAACAAAAGGTCTTCGTAGCTCGGGAAGGGCCAGTCTTTTTTGGGCATGAGGCGCTCGAGTTCGTCGCCGGTTTCTCTGAGCGCATCCATGCACGGTACCGCCGTTTCGCGATATCCGCGGGCGCAGGCCTGGGCTTCATCGATTCCCTGGATCTCGGTCAGGGCCTTTTCGAGACGGTCGGTTTCTTCGACGAGTCTGGCGGCAAGGGTGGCAAGTCGCCGTGCACGCTGTTCGGGCACGGTGCTGGGAGCTCCCACCGCGGCGAGCGAGGCGGCCTGACGGGCGAAGGCGTCCGCGCTGCCGAGCGCCGCGGGCAGGATGCTTCTGCGTGCCATGTCCACCGCGACGCCCGCTTCGATGTTTATCTGCTTGGCGTAGCGTTCGAGGTATATCTGGCAGCGGCTTTCGGATTCCGCCACGCTCAGTATCCCGAATTTCGCCAGCATCCCGACGTTGGATGGCGACATGAATTCGGGGATGGCGTCGACGGCGGACGCAAAGCGGGGCAGGCCCCTCGCGGCGGCTTCGCGCGCCCACTCGGCCGAATAGCCGTTGCCGTTGAACACGACGCGGCGATGTTCTTTCCATGATGCGGCCACGAGTGCGGCAGCCGCTTCGACGGGGTCCTTGCCTGCCTTTGCGGCGGCTTCGAGGGAATCGGCGAAGCCGGAGAGCGCTTCGCAAACGGAAGCGTTCAGCATGGTGGTAGGCGTGGCGGCCGACTGCGAGGAGGCGACCATGCGGAACTCGAATTTGTTTCCCGTAAAAGCGAATGGGCTCGTTCTGTTGCGGTCCGAAAAATCCTTGGGGAATTTCGGCAGGCTGGCCGCGCCGGTTTCGAGCAGCCGCAGTTTGGGCGCCGAATTCTTCGTGCCGTTGCCCGCGGCGTCGAGCAGGGCGGTCAACGGATCGCCGAGGAAAATTGAAATGACGGAGGGGGGCGCTTCGTGGCCGCCCAGGCGCCTGTCATTGCCTGCGGTGGCCGCCGAAGCCCTCAGGAGCGAAGCGCGCCGGTCCACGGCTTCGATCACCGCGGAGATGAAGATGAGGAAGCGTGCGACTCCGGCCGGATCGGCCGAAGCGCCGTCGACCGCCATGGCCTGGCTCGGGTCGAGCAGGTTGCGTCCGTCGTCGGTAGCCAGCGACCAGTTGATGTGTTTGCCCGAGCCGTTCACGCCGTCGAAGGGTTTTTCATGCAAAAGGGCGGCCATTCCGTGTCTGGCGGCGACCTTGCGTATCGTTTCCATGACGAGCTGGTTGGCGTCGGCCGCCTGGTTCGCTCCGGAAAAAATACACGCGATCTCGAACTGGTTGGGCGCGACTTCGTTGTGCTGGGTTTTTGCGGCGACGCCCATCGCCCAGAGTTCTTCGTTCAATTCGGACATGAACGACGCGACTTTTTCCTCGATCGCGCCGTAGTAATGGTCTTCGAGTTCCTGGCCCTTGGCCGGCATGGAGCCGAACACACTCCTTCCCGTGAGAAGGAGGTCCGGTCTGCGGCGGTACAGGCTTGCGTCGACCAGGAAATATTCCTGTTCGGGGCCGACGGTGGGAACGATTCTGGTGGCCTTGGTGTCGCCGAGCGCCCGCAGGACGCGCAGGGCGGCGGCGTTCAGGGCATCCATGGACCGCAAAAGCGGAACTTTTTTGTCCAGGGCCTGTCCGTTGTAGGAGACGAAGGCGGTGGGAATGCAGAGTGTGACGCCGCTCGGATTGGTCTTGAGGAAAGCGGGACTCGTAACGTCCCACGCAGTGTAGCCGCGGGCTTCGAAGGTGGCGCGCAGTCCGCCCGAAGCGAAGCTGGAAGCGTCGGGTTCGCCCTTTACGAGTTCCTTGCCCGAAAACTCCATGATCACCCCTCCGTCGGGGAGCGGTGAAGCGAAGGATTCGTGCTTTTCGGCGGTGAGGCCGGAGAGCGGGTGGAACCAGTGCGTGTAATGTGTGGCCCCGTGTTCTGACGCCCATTCTTTCATCGCGGCTGCGACCACTTCCGCCACGTCGAGCGTGAGTTCGCCCTTTCCTGACTGGACGAGGACAATTTCTGAGTAGATCGAGCGTGGAAGGCGCTCGCGCATCACCGCATTGGAAAAGCAGCGGCTGCCGTACAACTCCGCCAGCCCGGGTCCGAGTTCTTCGCACTTTGTCATTATTCACTCCAGAAAGCGTGAGGATTACAGGTATTTATGCAGGAAGCGTGCCAAAACAGGTGGCTTTGCGCTCCGAATCGTGCGCCCGGGAAGGGTGAATCCGTCAACTTGTTTGCGTGTATGAAACTGGCGGCGTCGAGAAAAGCGGAATCCTCCGAACGCTTCGGAAAAAGAGCAGCGACAGGCGAGGTTTGCGATGGCGATTGTGAAGAAAATTTATTACAAATATGTAGTAATATATGCAAAAAGTTACAAAACTGTACGAAATCGGCGCCAATCGATCTTGTAGCGATCCAGCCCCAGGCGGAAACGGCGTTCGGTTACGCCCAGCCGGCGTGCCGCTGCGGCGGAGTTTCCCCGGGCGAGCTTGAGGGCCTCTATGAGCATTTCCTTTTCGAGCCGGGCGATGGCACCATCCATCGTACTCGAGGGGCCTGTGTCGGTGGATTCGGCCGATTGCAGGCTGGGCGGCAGGTTGAACGCATGGATGACACCGTCCGAACTCAGGATTGCGGCGCGTTCGATGCAGTTTTCCAGCTCGCGGACATTGCCCGGCCAGTGGTATGTCATGAACAAATCTATGGCGGGAGTTGAAATGCGCAGTATTTTCTTGCCCGTTCCGCTGCCCGGTCCGTTGTCTGTTCCGCTGCCCGAACGTTCCGCGAAATGGTCGGCGAGCAAAACAATGTCGGCGCCCCGTTCACGCAGCGGCGGTACATGGATGGGAAAGACATTGAGGCGGAAATAGAGATCTTCGCGAAAGCGTTTTTCCCGCACTTCGACGGCCAGGTCGCGATTGGTGGCGACTACGATGCGGGCGTTTGTTCTGATGCTATGGCTACCACCGACACGCTCGAAGCTACGTTCTTGTAGGATTCGTAAAAGCTTGACTTGAATAGCCGGCGGGAGATCGCCGATTTCGTCCAGAAAAAGTGTGCCGTCGTGTGCCAGTTCGAAGCGGCCCCTTCTTGTGGCATATGCGCCGGTAAAGGAGCCCTTTTCATGGCCGAACAGCTCGCTTTCGATGACCGATTCCGGCAGGGCGGCGCAGTTGACCGCGATAAAGGGACCTGAAGCCCGGTCGCCCAACGCATGGACGGCCCTCGCGACGAGTTCTTTTCCCGTGCCGCTCTCTCCCGACACGAGCACGGTGGCGTCGCTGCCGGCGACACGTTGTATGAGCGAAAAGAGTTCGCGCATGGGCGCCGAGCGACCGATCATGCCCGCAAAACCCGCCTCCGTCGCCGCGTCCCGTGCCGCGACTTTCGCATCTTTCAGGTCTATCGCGTCTTTCGCGTCTATCGCAGCCCGGGGACCGAAACCGTCGTAGCCGAGACTGCGGCGCAACGCGAGCGCTTCCTCGAAAAGCAGCGCCGCCGCGCCGAAAAGTTTTGCCGTTTCGGTTTCGTCGGCACAGAAAGGCGGCGCGAACGAGGCGACGATCACGCCGCGAACGGACTCGCCCTGGCATATGGGCGCCTCGATGCGACACTCGCCGCCTGCGCCCCTGACGACCGAGACTTCGGCCCGTTCCAGTGCGGTTCCGCCCGGGCTCAAGCCCATACGCAGGGGAGACCCGGGACTCAATTCCGGGTTCGGTCCCGGGCTTGGTTCGATCGCCAGTACGCGCACTTCAAGGCCGGACATTTCGGCGAAAGCGGCGAAACAGAAAGAGGCCCCTGTCGCCTCGCGCAGGATGCGCAGCGCCGGCACGAGGAAACTCCGCAAATCCGCGCGCAGCGAAAGTCCGCGCGCAAGTTCGAAGAGAATGCGGGCTGATTCCGGTCCGGAAGGAGCGCTCAGGAGCGAAGCGGGACTCATCGCACCAACAGAATCTGGATGTCGCAGACGTTTGTGTTCGTCGGACCGGTCCGCAATAAGGC
>JBDKUJ010000260.1:0-3138 GCA_039679665.1 Rectinema sp.
GACGGCAGAATCCTGCGGAACCGCGGTCTCCCTGGCTTCCGCTCTGCGGCGCGCATTCGCAGTACCGCAGAGCGGACAGGCGGAGGCGGTCGGTTCCAGTTCGACGCCGCATTCGGGGCAATAAGGCATGGGTCACTCCTCTCCGCCGCGGTCTTCCATCCGGACCGGGAGCCCCAGCTTCCGAAGCCTCGTATAGAAAAGCCGCTCGAGATCGCGCGAACGCGCGAGACTTCCGAAATGCAGATACAGGTTATCTTTCCAGGACAGCATCGAAGCATTGGTGAACGTACTTTTGCTGGGGGCCGGGATGAGGCCCCAACTCCGCACATGTTCGGCCGGCCCCGGCGGCATGCGTATCTGCCCCAGGTTCGATATAAAACCCGACAGTGTGTTGTCCCCATAAACCCTGAACAGGATTCTGGCGAAAAAATCCTTGACCACCAGAGGAACGAGCCGCACGGACATGTTCGATGCACTGCCGACGTTGCGTGCGATCTGCATCGAAATACTGCGGCTGTCGTTTTCCATTCTGAGCTGGTGATGCGCCCTGTGCAGTATTTCGTCGAAGCTGCGCCTGCCCAGGCGCATGTCCTGGGTGACGAGTACGAACAATGAAAAATTACGGTTGGTGCGGCTGGGAAAAAACTTCCGCATGTTCACGGGGATTTCGAGGCTGATAAGGTGATGTTTGGGCGGAGTGGGCTGGGCGAGCCAAAGCTCCTGGAGACAGTCCATATACACCGCCGCGAGAAGCTCCGTAAGGCTTACTCCCCTGCGTTTGGATTCTGCCAGAATCGCTTGCAGGGGCAGCATCGCACCCGTCGCCCGGTACTTTCCCGCGGGAAGCCTTTTGCAGGGAAGATGCCATGCGACTTCACCGGGCTTGGGGTGAGGCAGCTTGCCGGGGAAATAGCGGCGATATCCATCTTCGTATTCGTCCTGGAAAATTTGCGAACCCGGCGCATGGATATCGGCGAACTCTCCCTCGTCGAGCGAAGCCCCGGCGGGAACCCCCCGAAGCCGGAAATACTCGGTCACGAGGCTCTTCATGAAAGAGACGCCACCCGAACCATCGGCCAAGGCATGGGAAAATTCGCCGGCTATCCGGTCGCCCGAGACCCGTATCCGGAACATGCGGGTTCCGGACCTGTTGATGTCCATACCCTGGGAAGGGTCCCCTTTGTCGTCCTCGGAGCGGATGGGTCGGCGGCAAGGCTCCAGATAATACCAGAAAAAGCCTCTGTGCAGCTGGACATCGAAATAGCGGTATCGCGATGCGGTGGAAGTCAGGGCCGTGTCGAGGATGGCGCGGTCGACCTCGTGATCGAGGCGGACTTCGAGACGGAACAGGCTTGTGGCGACGCTGTCGCTCATCGCTGGCATGATGGTTCCCGCGTTATCCAGGATGTACCATATGCCACGCTCGTCGGCGAAACCGGTCCGCGCCAGAAGCCGGTTCCGGACTTCATCAGCCAGCCGTGCGGCGCGGCGTGCGGCTGAGTCCATGGACGCGGACGGGATATCTCGCGAATTCTGTTCCGTATTGTCCCTCAAAGGAATGGTATATACGGCATGGCCAGTACGGCAAGCGCCGAGACAAGAATGGCGGGCAAAAAATCCCCCGTCTTGAATTTCTTGATGTCGAGCAGGCCCAGGCCGATCATGATTACCAGCGCGCCCCCGATCCCGGTCAGTTCGGACAGCATGATGTCGGACACCCAGGGTTTCACCCATACCGAAACGAGCGTAAGCGCTCCCTGGTAGACGAGGACGGAAATCGCGGAAAAGGCCACCCCCACACCCATCGCACTGGCGAATATGATCGAAATGAAACCGTCGAGGACGCTCTTTGTTAGTATGATTGAATAGTCGCCCTCGGTACCGGCCTTGAACGAGCCGACGATGGCCATGGCCCCGCTGCAATAAAGGACTGACGCATTGAGGAAACCGTACGCGAATCCTCCGTCGTCGTTCTTGGCGAAACGGCGTTTCATGCGCTCGCCCAGCCGCAGGACTGCGCCTTCGATGTCCAGCCATGTGCCAAGAAGCCCGCCTATGATGAGGGCGAGGGCGAAAATGAGGATATGGCCCGTTTTCAAGGCCATCTGGATGCCGATGACGAGGCTCGTCATGCCGGCGGCGGAATAGATGACTTTCTGGTACCGTTCCGAAATGCCTTTGCGCAAAAGAAGGCCCAGGAGCGAACCGAGAACGACTGCGACGGCGTTGATGACGCTGGCGAACATGTAAAATCCTTCTGAAAGGTCGAACGCAGGCGCGCAGACGCGGCCAAGCTTGACCGGATTTGCGGGAGTATAGCATACTCGGATCGATAAAGGGGAAGGCATGGAAAAGAGTTGTTGGACGGAAAAGCGCCACGCGGCGGGATTATACGCTTCCGAGCCGGGAAAAAGGCCCGTACGGACATTCGCCCAGAAAATCGGGATGAAGGCCGGAATCGCCGTCGCCTTGCTGGCGCTCTTTCTCGCATCCGCGGGGCTCAGTTCCTGCGCTTCGACTCCCCCCGCCCTGCCGGAAGATACCAGCGCAGCGGTCATAATCCAGCGTGCCCAGGAACGTTCCGATGTTTACGACTGGAAAGGCGCCGAATTTTATTACCGGACGCTGCTCGAGCGGTTCCCCGGCGATCCCGCACTGGTCTGTACAGCCGAATACGAAATCGCCTTCACCAAGTACAAGCGTGGCGATTACACGGGAGCCAGAGCCGGTTTTACCGCTCTGCTGGAACGCTATGCGGCGCCCGGCGGCGAAAGTCTGCCGCAGTCATGGAAGAATCTGGCGCAGAAAGTGCTTGAAAATATGCCTGCCGCAACACCCGCGAAGGCAGCTTCGGCCGGATGACGCGGCAGCTCAAGCCCGCGCTTATGTTTCCGCGGACAGAAGCTCGGCCAGACCCAGCCATTCCTCGTTCAGCTCCGCGGCTTCTTCCTCAAGATCCGTCACACCCTGCAGGAGCCGCTTCATTTTGGCCCCGTCGGAGTAATTCTCCGGCAGGCCCATTTCTCTTTCACCCGCCGACTTCTGGGCGGATATGGCGTCGAGCCTGGCGAGTATTTCTTCTTCCCGTTTGCGCAATTTCCTGAGTTGGGCTTTTCGTGCCTTGTCTTCTTCCCAGGA
>JBDKUJ010000261.1:0-2443 GCA_039679665.1 Rectinema sp.
CGGTGATCCCCTCTACTAAGCTTGCCGCGAGTATATCTCGCGCATTTTTACGGTGTCAAGCTCTTTTTAATCTTCGGAGACGCTCATAACATACTTTAGCATAACTTTTATCCATAAAGGTTTATTCAGAAAATCCGATAACATTCCGTTATTTTTCGGCGTTTACGAAACTGCCGCGAATGTCGTGGTTTCAGTCATGGTTTAGTCATAATTTCAGTCATGATTTCAGCCCCGGTTCCAGACCCTCACGCAATCGCGGCCCGCACGTTTCGCTTCGTATAAAGCGGTATCGGCACGCTGCAAAATCCCTCCATGCGCAAACGTATGTCGTCAGGGAATCTTGGCGACGATGTCCTTGAGCCAGGGTTTTTTCTCGAAATCGCGAATGAGTCCTTCGGCGCGGGCTTTGTTCACGTAATTCCTGTCGCCGAAGAAATAATTGTATTTGGTGTGCACGTCATAGGTGCCGGACATGAGGGCGAAAGCGTCCTCGGTCATCACAAGCTCTTCGTCGGTGGGAATGACGAAGGTTTTGACCCTGGAGCCGGGACCGGTGATGTCGAGTTCGGCATTGCGGCATTTTGCCCTGGCGTTCTTTTCGAGATCGACGACGATGCCGAGTTCCTCGAGCCCCCTGGTCGCGAGCCTGCGGATATCCGGTCCCATTTCGCCGACGCCCGCGGTGAAGACGATCGCGTCGACACGCCCTAATGCGGCGTAATAGGCGCCGATGTATTTTTTGATGCGATAGGCTTCCAGTTCCTGGGCCAGGATGGCGATGGGGTCACCCTTCTCGGCCGCGTTTTCGATGTCGCGGCGATCCGCCCACTTGCCCGTGATGCCGAGGACGCCGGATTCCTTGTTGAGTTTCTTCTCGACGTCGGAAGCGCTCATGCCTGTCTTGCGCATGATGTGGAAGATGATGCCCGGATCGATGTCGCCCGAGCGGGTCCCCATGACAAGGCCTTCGAGGGGGGTGAGACCCATGGAAGTATCGAAGGACACGCCGTTTTTCACGGCATTGATGGAGGAGCCGTTGCCGATGTGGGCGATGATGAGATTGGTCTCGAACGGGTCTTTGCCGAGGAGTACGGCGGCGCGTTTGGCGTTGTACAGAAAGCTCGTGCCATGGAAGCCGTAGCGGCGGACCATGTATTTTTCCTGCCAGTCATGGGGCACGGCGTAGGAATAGCTGGCCGCGGGCATTGTCTGGTGCCAGGCGGTGTCCATGACGGCGCAGTGCGGCACGTCAGGCAGGACGGCCTTGGCGGCTTCGACGCCCATGAGGTTGGCGGGATTGTGCAGGGGCGCGAGGTCGGTCAGCTCCTTGAAGGTAGCGATAAAATCGTCGTCGATAAGGCAGGAACGGGCGAATTGAGAGCCGCCGTGCACCATGCGGTGTCCGACCGCTTTGATCATGCCCATGTCGGCGATGACGCCCTGCTCGGGATCGATCAGCGTGTCGAGGATGAGTTCGATGGCGACAGTGTGGGTCGGGCATTCGTGGTCGACGACATAGTCGGCCTTGCCGCGCGGTTTGTGCGTGATGGAAGATCCGCCGAGCGTGACGCGCTCGACAATGCCGGTGGCCAGGATGTCTTTCCGGTCCCAGTCGTATACCTGATATTTGACGGACGAAGATCCGCAGTTGAGGGTGAGGATTACCATCGATAAGCTCCTTAGGGCTGGCCGCGTGATTATCGTCGCATCCTAGCATTCGGCGGACGGAAGCGACAAGCCGAGCAGGTGCTCAGTCCTTGCGAAACGAAGGCAATCTGCTGTGCACGCCCAGACTTTCGCGGGTGCGCACTAGAGCGTCCATCTTGTCGGCGGGCACGAAACGGGGTTCGCCCATCGACATGGCGGCGCGTACGATTTTCGCGTAGGCTTCGACGGTTTCGAGCCGGAAATACGCTTCCAGAAGGTCGCGCCCCCAGGTGAGGACGCCATGGTTGGAAAGGAGTACGGCATTATGATCGTGAAGGAACGGCGCGATCGAATCGGGTACTTCATCCGTTCCGGGGGTCGCATAGGCGGCGACCGGAACGGCGCCGAGGCTTACGACATGCTCGGGCATGTACGCCTTGTCCAGCGCCACGCCGAGGACGGCGAACGCGGTGGCCGTCTCGGGATGGGCATGCACGACAGCGTTCACGTCCACGCGCTCACGGTACACTTTCAGGTGCATTTTCAGCTCGGAAGAAGGCCGGCGGTTCCCTTCGACCACCGCGCCGTCCATATCGACGACGACGAGCATTTCGGGCGTCATGAAGCCTTTGCTGACGAGGGTGGGTGTGGTGAGAATCCTGTCCGGCCCGAGGCGGACGGAAATGTTGCCGTCGTTCGCGGAAACGTATTCGCGCCCGTACATCCGCCTGCCGATTTCGCAGACGTCCGCCATTATGGACGCTTCGGCGATCCTGTCCATGATCGTACCTTCCTT
>JBDKUJ010000262.1:0-5611 GCA_039679665.1 Rectinema sp.
GCGGCGGTCGGATCCATGAGGATAGCCCAGGGAATATTGCAGCCTTCGCGCGCTTTGATTTTTTCCCTTTCCCGGATCGACAGGAAAGCGGAGTTCACGGCGAAGTTGGTAATGAACTTTTCAAGGAAGGAAGGGTCGATTTCGCGGATCAGGGACATGACCAGGCGGTTCCAGTTGTTGTTTTCGTCCCCTGCGATCGAAGCGATGCCGTCGAGCGTTTTGCCGTACTTGCCCGATACGTCCAGACGGCGGGCCCAATCGACAAGCTGGGGGAAGTTTCTGGCGGGATCTTCCCTCAGATGATTGAGTTCCCGGACTGCGATTGTCGAACTGATGCTACCTTTCAGCGACATGTCGATCTCCTTGGGGTAAAGCCCGCGGAAGGGTGCCGTACCGACAAAAAAAACCTTCACCGGCGCTTTTTAAGGCGCTGATGAAGGTCTTGCATGCCCAATCGAGCCGATCGATCCGGGTCGCTATAAGCGGCCGTTTTGACGGATTCGACCACCCCGGAGAGATGCTATGGCAAGCTCCCGGAGTCGCTACTCCCCTTCCAAGAAGAAATTTACTCCGGGGAATCAGGGGAGTCAACAGATGTTGTAAATATAAAAATAAATTCGCCCGCTAAACGCCGCTGTTTTCCTCGGCATTCCGCTGGACTTCTTCTTCGAATACGGCGAAATCTTTTTCGCAGGCTTCCAGTGCGGCGATCGCCCTGTCGTGAAGCGACGCTTCGAAGTAATCGCGCGACCTGATTTTGGGCAACCATGTACGGAGCTTCTGCAGTTCGCCCTCGTTTTCCTCGAACTCGCCAAAAGTAAAATGCGCTTTTTCCCGTTCACCTTTCAGTTCTTCATGGAACTCGTCGCATTCGCCCAGAAATTCATTGTATTCGTCGTCGACCTGGCTCCTTATCTTCGAAACGATGGTTTTTTCTTCGGAAGCGTCCGGCCATTCGATGTTGAACAGTTGCGCGGCTCCGCCCCGCTCGGCGATTTCGGCGCGCAAGGCCTGGAGTTTGAGCCTGAGATCCTCTACCGAAGGCAGAACGCAGATGGAATTCTGGAGATAGAGCGCTCCAAGCGCCTTGAGTTTGCGCCACGCGTAAGCCCTGTGGGTCGAAGGCAGAGTCGGCAACTGGTAGATGAAAAGCAGCCAAGAAGATAATTCCATACTCATAAAGTATGATGGAGTGAGCCGATCGCACAAGTTGGCCTTGCGGACTTATCGACTGGCATTGACCAATTTCCCCGGATTTCATAATATGCAACAACTGTTGTATATTGGTTGCGACGACTGTTATCCATGGGGTATTCATGAAGACTTCACATAAAGCGGCCTACAGTTTTTTGGTGCTGATGGGCGTCGTAAGCCTTTTTTCCGATCTGACCTACGAAGGCGCCAGAAGCATAGTAGGCCCTTACCTCCTGCTGCTCGGCGCTCCCGCCGCGACCGTCGGCTTCGTGTCGGGCCTTGGTGAATTTATCGGGTATGCCCTTCGCCTGCTCACCGGATATATCAGCGATAAAACCAAGCGCTATTGGCTGATGACCATCATCGGCTATGCGATCAACCTCATCGCGATTCCCGCGCTCGCCCTCGCCACTGATTTCGGCTGGGTTTACGCCTGCGGACTCATGGTAGTGGAGCGTTTCGGAAAGGCGATCCGCAGCCCGGCCAAGACTACCATCGCTTCATTTGCCGCGCAGGAAGTCGGAGCGGGCAAGGGCTTTGCGCTGCAGGAAACGCTGGATCAGATAGGGGCTTTCCTCGGCCCGGTCATGCTTTCCATTGTGCTTACGATCAAGGGCGGCGGCGAAAATCTCTCCGGATACTCGCTCGGTTTCGTTATCCTGGGGATTCCCGCCGCAATCGCCCTGGGTCTTCTTCTCGTCGCCAGGAAACGCTATCCGAACCCGCAGGAATTCGATACGACCAAGCCGGTCGAAAACAGGGCGGAACTCAGGCCGGCATACTGGTTCTACCTCATCGGTATCGCCCTTCTCGCGGCCGGTTTCGCCGATTTTCCCCTCATGTCCTACCATTTCGTGAACGACGGGATCTTCACCGGCAATCAGGTGCCCATGCTCTACGCGCTCGCTATGCTGGTCGACGCCTTTGCGGCGCTGTTTTTCGGGCGGATGTACGATAAAAAGGGAGTTACCGCGATCATCATCTCGACCGTCGTGTCGTCCTTCTTCGCGCCTTTTGCCTTCCTGTCCGGGACGCCCTGGCTTGCGACCGTCGGCGTCATACTCTGGGGCGTGGGAATGGGAGCGCAGGAATCCATTCTTAAGGCCGCGGTGACGACCATGGTTCCCAAGGAAAAGCGGGGCACCGCCTTCGGCATTTTCAATGCGGGATTCGGCGCTTTCTGGTTTCTGGGAAGCTGGCTCATGGGTATCCTGTACGACAAATCCCTCGTCGCGCTGGTCGTGTTCTCGCTCCTGGCCCAGCTCGCCGCCCTGCCGTTCTTCTTCAAGTCGAAGAAGCTCATGACGGCGGGGAGCGTTGCGTAGCGGGAGCGTTGCCTAGCAAGAGCGTTGCATAGCAAGAGCGTTGCATAGCGGGAGAAAATCGGATCCGGCACGGGCGCAGGGCTTCGCCCACCCCTAGCCCAATTCCCTTTCGCGCGGTAGCGTTGCGGCACGATGGACGAACTCGACGAAGAACTGCGCAAACGCCTCACTTTCGCGATCATCTCGCACCCCGATGCGGGAAAGACGACGATCACCGAAAAACTCCTGCTGTTCGGCGGGGCGATCCATATCGCCGGGGCGGTGAAGAGCGGCAAGAACGCGCGCGCAGCCGTATCCGATTTCATGCAAATGGAACAGGAACGCGGCATTTCCATCAGTTCGTCGGTGATGGGGTTCGAATACGGCGGGCGCAAGATCAACCTGCTCGACACACCGGGGCATGCCGACTTTTCGGAAGATACGTACCGCGGGCTTTCTGCCGTGGACTCGGCTCTCATGGTGATCGATTCGGTCAAAGGCGTCGAGGAAAGGACGCGCAAACTTTGCGTAGTATGCCGCATGCGCGCCACGCCCATCGTGACGTTTATAAACAAGCTCGACCGCGAAGGCCGCAATCCGCTCGACCTCCTGGATGAAGTCGAAAAGGAACTCGCCATCGAAGTGCGCCCCGCCACATGGCCGGTGGGGCAGGGCCGGGCGTTCAGGGGCGTGTACAACCTTCTGGACAGGACGCTCCATCTTTTCCTGCCGGGAGAAGTGCGCAAACCGACCCACATCATCGCCATCGACCGGCTGGACGATCCCCTGCTAGAGGAAAAAGTCGGCAAGAGTCTCGCGGACCGGCTGCGCGAGGATGTCGCGCTCATTTCGGGCGTCTATCCGCCCTTCGACAAGGACGAATACCTGGAAGGCAAGATCACGCCCGTATTTTTCGGCTCGGCGTCGAACAATTTCGGTGTGGCGGAACTTCTGGACAAACTGGTCGCCTTGGCGCCCTCTCCGACACCCAAAGCCGCGGAGGAACGCAACGTCGAGCCTTCCGAGAGCAAGATGACGGGTTTCGTTTTCAAGATCCACGCCAATCTCGATCCCCGGCATCGCGACCGCGTGGCATTTTTCCGTATCGTATCGGGAAAATTCGAACGCAACAAATCCTATTATCACGTCCGGTCGGGCAAACCTTTCCGCGCGGCCAATCCCACCGCGTTCATGGCGCAGGACCGCGATATTATCGACGAAGCCTGGCCGGGGGACATCATCGGCCTGCACGACACCGGTGTGTTCAAGATAGGCGACACCCTCACCGAGGGCGAGGGCATCAATTTCAAGGGCATTCCGAGTTTCGCCCCGCAGATCTTCCGGATCATCGTGAATACGAATCCGCTCAAGGAAAAGCAGTACAACAACGGCCTGAACCAGCTGGCCGAAGAAGGCGTGGCGCAGATTTTCTCGCGCCCCCATCGCGTCAACGCGCGCGTATTGGGCGTCGTAGGGCAGCTTCAGCTCGAAGTCCTGCAATACCGCCTCGAACATGAATACGGCGCTTCATGCAGCTACGAACCCATGGACTACAATCTCGCCCATTGGGTCACTTCCGGCGACCGGAATGCGCTCGATACTTTCGTGCAGGAAAACCTCAAACGGGTCCTCGTGGATATCCGCGGCAATTACGTGTATCTGTCCGACAGCCCGTGGGTGTTCGAGCACGTGAAAAAGAGCAATCCGAAGATCCGGTTCTACACGACAAGCGAAATGGTGGAATCCCGGGCCTGAGCGGTGTCTGGCCGTGGCCCGGATCCGCTCATTTTTTGGCTTCGGTTTCCATTCCCGTTTCTATTTCCGCCTTTGCTTCCGTTTCCGACACTGCGGCAACTGAGGCGGCGGGGAAACGGTTCCGCGTCCGCTTGGCGATCGACACCAGACTCAGCATCACCGGTACTTCCGTGAGGACGCCCACCACCGTCGCGAGCGCCGCGCCTGAAGACAGGCCGAACAGGCTTATCGCGACCGCCACGGAGAGCTCGAAGAAATTGGACGCGCCGATCATGCCCGCAGGCGCGGCGATTTCATAGGGAACCTTCCAGGCTTTCGCCCAACCGTAGCCGATGCCGAAGATAAGGTATGTCTGCAGGATCAGCGGCACGGCGATCAGGACGATATTGAGGGGATTGTTGAGGATCGTATCGCCCTGGAACGAGAAGAGGATGACCAGCGTGAGCAGAAGTCCCGCTTCCGTGATGCCGTCGAATTTTTTGAGGAATACGCCCTCGAACCATTCCTTTCCCCGGCGTTTGATCAGCCTGGAGCGTGTGAGGGCGCCCGCGCTCAATGGAATCACGACAAAGAGCACTACCGAAAGAATGAGCGTGTCCAAAGGCACGTGGACATCCGAAACGCCGAGCAGCAGAGCAACGATGGGCGTGAACGCCACGAGTATCACCAAGTCGTTGACGGCGACCTGGACGACCGTGTAGCCGGGGTCGCCGTCGGCGAGGTAGGACCAGACGAAAACCATGGCCGTACAGGGCGCGGCTCCCAGAAGCACCGCTCCCGCGAGGTATTCGGTGGCGAGCCCCGGTGGAATGAGGGCCTTGAATGCCACTTTGAGGAAAAACCAGGCAATGGCATACATGGTGAAAGGTTTTATGAGCCAGTTCACGACGAGCGTGATGACGAGCCCTTTCGGCTTTCGGCCTGCGTTTTTGATGCTCCGGAAATCCACTTTGAGCATCATGGGGTAGATCATCAACCAGATGAGTATCGCCACGGGAATGGATACGTGGGCGTACTCGAGTTTGCCGAGGAAACCCGGTACGGCAGGCACGAATCGGCCCAGCGCCACGCCGGCCACGATGCAGAGGAATACCCAGAGGGAAAGATATTTCGAGAAGAATCCGATCCGTTTCTCGGACACGATAGCTCCTTTTTCACCGGCATGAGGAAAGCGCCGGTAGTACGAATTGACCTGGCGGGTCAGTAATTGGCGATTTTACCAAATATTTGCCCCAAGTCAAGGGAAAAGCATTGACAATGATCCGATTTTTGGCAAAAATGCCAAGTATCATGAACGAAAGCGAAAAAGCGCTGCACGAGCGGCGTGTGGACATCTTCAAGGCGCTCGCCCACACGTC
>JBDKUJ010000263.1:0-25010 GCA_039679665.1 Rectinema sp.
CAGTGAATCATGATCCGTAATTTCAACCGAATGGTAGAGTTCTTCCACCGGGAAATCCTGCGGCGCATGCCCCAAACAGTCTTTTCTCTGTGCCCATAAATCCTGGTACAGTGTTCCGCCCATGGCCACGTTGATAAGCTGGTGTCCCCTGCAGATTCCCAACACCGGAATACCCCGCTCGCCCGCAGCCCTGAACAGCGCAAGCTCCCATTCGTCGCGGATTGAATCGAAGGCGCCGATTTCACGGATCGGCTCTTCGCCATATCGCCATGGTGCGAGATCCTTTCCCCCGCTCAGCAGAAGTCCATCGATGCGCGCCACCGTCTCGACGGCAATATTCAGATCTGTACACACCGGAATATTGAGCGGAATGCCTCCCGCTTCACGAACCGACCTCGGATAGTGCGCGCTCAATGCGATATAATCCGCGCGCGGTTGCGGGTCGACGAAAGAACTCAGGCCGATGAGCGGTTTCATGGCGATCCTCCGGAACGTAGCGGCGATATCATGCCAAGCTTCCCGTCGAATCCTACACGAGACGCATTCCATATGCTACACTTTGAAGCCGCAGGAGCAGGGGGACGACATGAACGGGATCAATGGAATCGAAGTGCGCAACGGCGGACTGTATTTCGACGGCAACGATCTCGTCGGCCTGGCGAAATACTACGGCACGCCTCTTTACGTCATGTCGGAAACCATCATTCGCGATCGCTGCCGCATGATCAAAAGCGAATTCACTGACAAGTACCCGGATGTCGCTGCGGTGTTCGCGAGCAAAGCGTTCCAGACTCTCGACATGTGTCGAATAGTTCAATCCGAAGGGCTCGGCATGGACGTAGTGTCCGGGGGAGAACTGTATTGCGCCCTAAAGGCGGGGTTTCCTCCCGAGCGACTTGTGTTCCACGGAAATTCGAAGACGGTAGCCGAGATGGAATACGCCGTCGAATCGGGTGTCGGGCGAATCGTGGCCGACAGCCTCTACGAAATACACGCCCTCGAGCGCATCGCCGCCGCGCGGAACGAGACAGTCCGCGTGCTGTATCGCGTGACGCCGGGAGTCGACAGCCACACGCACCGTTTTATTTCGACGGGCGGCCTCGATTCGAAATTCGGAATTCCCCTCGACCGAAGTGTGCGCGATCTTTATATGCGCGCCGTTCTCGATTCACCCCATCTCGACTTCATGGGCTTTCATTTCCATGTAGGATCGCAGATCAGCAAAAATATTTCCCATCTCGCCGCGCTCGGCATCGTCCTCGACCTGATCGCCGACACGAAGCGCGACTACGGCGTCGAAACGCGCGAACTCAATCTGGGAGGGGGATTCGCCGTACGCTATCTGCCCGACGACCCTGATCCGGGAGTGGCCCACTTCGTGGCGCCGATGATGGAGAAAATCAAACGTTTCTGCGCCGACACCGGAATGGCGATGCCCCGCGTCACCATCGAACCGGGCCGCTGGATCGTGGGCGAAGCGGGCCTCACGCTCTATACCATCGGCTCGATCAAGGAAATTCCCGGCATCAGAACCTATGTCGGCGTCGACGGCGGCATGCCCGACAATATCAGGCCGGCATTGTACGATGCGAAGTATTTCGCCGCAATCGCGAATAAGGCTGAATTGCCTCCGGCGGATATCGTCACGATAGCCGGCAAATGCTGCGAATCCGGCGACATTCTCATCCGCGACATCGCGCTGCCGAAGCCGGAATCCGGCGACATACTCTCCGTGTTTTCGACGGGCGCCTACAATCATTCCATGGCCTCGAACTACAACCGCCTTCCGCGTCCCGCCGTGGTCATGGTACGCGAGGGGACACATCGCCTTTCCGTACGCCGGGAGAGCTATGAGGACTTGCTGTCGAGGGAACTCTGACGGGTTACCCGATCCATGCTGCCGCCGCAGGAAGTTCGGGATAGAACCCGACAAGCGCCTTTCTGAGCAAAGATCCCGGCGTTTTCTGGAAAGCGTCGCCGATGAGTCTGTAATAATAATAGGGGCATTCGTCGAATCGCCGCTTTGTGACAGCTTCGCGGAGCGCCGGCGCCAGTGTCCGGAGTCCGCTCCGCGCCTCGGTTTCGGCGATCTTTGATTCGACCGCCATCTTCCGGAATTCGATGGCTGCGGCCAGGCTTTCGTAAGAATACGCGCGTATCCGTTCTACGCCGAGCGCGGATGCGGCGCATTCGAGGGAAAGCAGAAGTTTCCTCCGGTCGTGGCGCATGTAGTCCGGAAATTCGGAAGCTGCGACGGATGGATGGGGAATAAAGGCTTTTTCCGCGGCGGAATCGGGTTCTACGAAATACGAATAGCCGATAAAACGTCCGAACGTTCGCATCGTGTCGAGATAGCCGAGGAAAAGAAACGAATCCAGGAATTCCCTGTTGAAATCGAGAACACTCCCCATGTCGATCGAATTTTTTATATAAATCGTGACGGTCCCGTCGATTTGTGGTTTCTTCGCCCGCCCCATGCCCGAAATGTCCGAAACGATGATGTGTCTGTAACCGCGTTTTCGCGCCATGGCATAGGGCACATTATCGTATATGCCTCCGTCGAGGTATTTTTTGCCTTCTATTTCAGTCCTTTCGAATCCGGGAAACGTCGCGCTTGCCATCAGATAATCGATAATGGTACCGGGTTCCATGTCTTCCACGAAAACTTCCCGCGCTACCAGGTCGCTGAGATTGACCGCTACGACACCGAGGTCCTTTCCGCTATTCCGGATGGTCTTTTCATCAATCCGTCCGGACAGAAGACGGCGCATCGGATCGGTATCGAGCCCCCTTTTCCCCAGTAAAGAACTGAAAAACTCGCGGGCGCCCGCCAGAGAATCCCTATCCAGTTTGACCTCGCCGTTACGGGTCAATTCTTCGGGCAGGGCGAGGATGTTTTCCACCGTAATGGTCCGCCCGATCTCTTCCAGCGCTTCATCGGAACCCTGCGCGAGGAACCCCGCGATGATCGCACCGATCGAAGCACCGATGAATGCGTCCACCTGAATTCCCAGCTCGCGCAGGGCGCGCCATACACCTATATGATAGACACCTTTCGCTCCGCCTCCACCAAGAACCAGACAATAGTTTTCACGTTCCAGCTCCATAGGTCCTCCGGAAGACGAAACAACGGATTACCAGGCCAATTTCAAAAGTCTTCCGACTTTTGAAAGAGCCTCTCTATCATGCAATTATACGCTTTTCGCCTTTCCAGCGCGACTCTGCGGCGCAGAGTATTCCTTTTCCGCTTTTTTCCTGCGCTCCCGCTCCTTATAGTCCGGAGCGAGCTTTTGCCAAATTTCTTCGGCTTTCGGTGCCCAGTTTTTCGCGGCTGTCTCGCATTTTGCGGTCAAGTCGATCACATTCTCTTCGTCCAAAGGCTGAGTGGAATGTGCGCCCGTTTGGAGTATCATTCTTCTGAGCTCGGCGGGATTATCAAGGAGAGGGCAGGGCCGAAGGTGGTTTTCGTTGAATGGCTGGCCCTCCTGATACGCTTTGAACAGTGGGGATCGAAGAGCCTCGACGAGACTCGAATTGTGGATATTCACATCCGAGTAATGTATGAAGGCGCACGGCTCCACGTCGCCTGCGGCATTGATGTGAAAATAGCTCTTTCCGCCCGCTATGCAGCCGTTCGTATAGTCCCCGTCATTCCAGAAATCGATGAGGAATATGGGTTTCCGCTTCCTCCAGTCCCGGACTTTGTCGAACATGAGCGCCCTTTTCTCGGGGGGAGTGATGAGCTCAGGCAACGCATTCTTCCCGCAGGGAATATACGTAAAATACCAGCCGAACATGCATCCCTTTTCGATCAAGTAATCGAGATAGGCTTCGTCGGCAACCGCATCGACATTCTTCGCGTGGTAGCAGGTGGAAAAACCGAACGGAGCGCCCACTTCGCGCAGCATGTCCATCGCGTTCAATATCTTCCCGTAGACGCCTTCTCCGCGGCGGAAATCAGTAGCGTCGCCTTCGCCTTCAACACTGAATGCGAGTCCGAAATTGCCGACGCGCGCCAGGTCGCGGGCGAATTCCCGATCGACGAGGGTTCCGTTCGTGAAAGACAGGAAAACGCAGTCCGAATGCTTCGCCGCGAGCTGGATGAGTTCATTTTTCCGGACCAGAGGTTCGCCGCCGGAAAAAATATAGAAGAATACTCCGAGTTCCTTTCCTTCGCGGATTATGCGGTCCATCGTATCGAAATCGAGCGAATCTTTCTTGTCGTATTCCGCCGCCCAACAACCCTTGCAGTGCAAGTTGCATGCCGATGTGGGGTCCATGAGGATCGCCCACGGAACATGAACGCCGTGTTTGGCTTCCGTCGCCTTGGCCAGACCGGGGCTGGCCATCCCCGCATTGATGATGAAATTGGAAACGAATTTTCTGCGTACCTCGGGGGCGATTTCATCGAAAATCCGCAAGATCAATGATCTGTACGGATTCCCTTCCTCCTTCATCAAAGCTTCGCCCTGTTGGCAGAAACGCTGGATATTCGGCAAGTCGGTGCTCCGCTCGATAAGATGTGCGAGTTTCGGAATATTGGCGATCGGGTCCCTTTCGCAATATCCGATGGCCGTCTTTGTCAATGTCATACCCAGAGCTTGCTTAATCCCGTTTTTCATTTCAGAACCTCCCGAGATTCGTATTCAGACAACCGGCTTTACGCCGCATATATCGCATATATCGAGCGGCTTATGCGCGAAGCTGCTGGGGTGTCGCCAGGGAACCGTTCATGAGCATGTCCGCCAGGGACTGAAGGGCCTTCATGCGGCTCAGTCCCGAGTTTTTTCTGGCCTCACCCGAAAGCAGGCTTTCAAGCGTCATCGCGAGAAGTTCTCCCGCCACTTCCGGATCGATCTCGGGGCGGAGAAGGCCGCATTCTTTGCCGACACGGAAAAAGCTGGTGAGAACGGACGAAACGGAACGGTGCTGGAGGTCCTGCAGACTCTTCCAGAGCTTGGGCGCCGAAGAACGGATATCGTTCCGCGCCCTGGCATCGATCTGGCCAAGCGTCTCCGCGATGAATTTTGTGAGGTTCTTGAATAATTCGATGTAGGATCGTGAATCGTAGGCCTTATTGAGGGAAAAAGTGTTCATGATTTTGTCGGAATAGGAATGTATGACCTGACCCAGCAACTCTTCTTTCGATTCGAAAAATCTGTAGAACGTGGCTTTCGACATGCGCAGTTCCGCGACGATTTCGTCGATAGTGACGCTCGAATAGCCATACCGGAAAAAACTCCTTGTGGCGAAATCCAATATCTGTCCGGATTGTCCGATGGCTCCATCCATTTTTCCCTCCGCAAGAATCCTTGGTTGATAACAACAGTACTATAATAGTTTTTCAAGTACTGGTCAAGAATAATTTACCATACTTTAAATAGCCGTATACTATGGTGTCGGTCGATGCGCAAAGAAAAGCCGCCGAATACGGCGGCTACGTGAGACTGGACAGGGAAGTGTCAATTATCGGAATCGGGACCGGGACCGTTGCGCCTCAAGTAAGGGGCTTTTCCCCTACGGCTTACTCCCGATCAGCGTGATGTTGAATCCCGTCTGGTAGCGTTCATGGCTCACCGGATTTTCGATCTTGCCGTTTGCGTAAAATCCCACGGAACCTGAAGCGAACTGCTTGTCCTGCGCCACTACCTTGCCCCAAAGAGCCCCGTCCGGGCCGGTTATCGTCAACTCCAGGAACTTGGGCGCGCTTGGATCGGTTTTCTTTGGCTCGGGCATTCGGAAGGCTCCTTGATGGACAGGATGGATGACTATAGGGCGGGCGCGGTCAGTGTGCAATCGGCATGACCCCGCTCACGCTATCCTTAAAGTATGATTTTCACTATGATAAGTCCATCTCAAGCCGTAACAAACGACACCAGGAAAACCTTTGCCCATCAAAGATGCCTCGAATCCTGTTATCAGGAATATTGCGATCATCGCCCATGTAGACCATGGGAAAACTACTCTCGTAGACGCCATGTTCAGACAATCCGGACTTTTTCGCGAAGGGCAGGAAGCCCCGGAGCGCCTCATGGATAGCATGGACCTTGAGCGCGAGCGGGGGATAACCATCGCCGCGAAAAATTGTTCCGTCGTATGGAAAGGCGTCAAGATCAATATCCTGGATACCCCCGGCCACGCCGATTTCGGAGGCGAGGTCGAACGCGCCCTATCCATGGTGGATGGGGCCATCCTGCTTGTCGACGCGTCCGAAGGCCCTTTGCCGCAGACCCGTTTTGTGCTGAAAAAGGCGCTCGAACTGGGCCTGTCCATCATCGTCGTCATCAACAAGATCGACAGACCGGATGCCCGCCCCGCCGAAGTTTTGAGCGAGATATACGATTTGTTCATCGATTTGGGCGCGAACGATGAACAGCTCGAATTTCCGCTGCTCTATGCGATTGGAAAGTCCGGCATCGCCAAGACAAGCCTCGAAGGTTCGAGCGACAACCTCCATCCGCTTTTCGACGCCATTGTGCGTGAGATCGATCCGCCTGCGTATACCACCGGCGAACCTTTCCAGATGCTTGTTTCGGATCTTTCGTATTCCGATTATTTCGGACGCCAGGCCATCGGCAAGGTGATAAACGGCAGGGCACATTCCAAGGACAGTCTTGTCTGTATCGGGGAGGACGATGTCCGCGAGGCCCTGAACATCTCCAAATTGCACACGTATTCGGGAGTCAATCTCGTGGAAGCCGAGAGCGCCGAACCGGGCGATATTTTCGTGCTCTCCGGCATCGAAAACGTCCACATCGGCGATACCATCTGCACGCGCGAATATCCCAAGGCCCTTCCGCGGATCGTCATAGACGAACCGACGGTTTCCATGCTTTTCACCGTGAACACGTCTCCGCTTTCCGGCCTTGAAGGAAAGAACGTCCAGTCGATGAAGCTCTACGAACGCCTCCGAAAGGAAACTCTGAAGAACGTTTCCATCCAGGTTGAGGAAGCGAAGGTCGGCGGCGGATTTCTGGTACGGGGCAGGGGGGAATTTCAGCTCGTCATTCTGATCGAAATGCTCAGACGCGAGGATTTCGAAATCTGCGTAGGTCGGCCCGAAGTCATTTTCAAGTACAAAGACGGGCGTAAACTCGAACCTGTCGAGCATCTTTTTGTCGATTGCAACGAGCTTTTTGCGGGTATCGTGACGGATAAAGTGTCCGCCCGCAAAGGTCGCATGCTTTCCTATACCTGCCACGACGGCGCTCGCGTGCATCTTGAATTTTCCGTGCCGTCGCGCGCGCTTATCGGTTACCGCGACACCTTCCTCACCGATACGAAGGGGACCGGAATCATGAATTCGTATTTTTCCGGATACGAGGAATACCGCGGCGATTTCAATGACCATTTTACCGGATTTCTCGTGTCAGACCGGAGCGGGAAAGCGGTCACCTATGGCCTGTACCATCTCGAGCCACGCGGGCGTCTTTTCGTCGTTCCCGGAGATCCGGTGTACGAAGGCATGATAGTCGGCGAGCACAACCTCGATACCGATCTTGAGGTGAATCCCAGCAAGGAAAAGAAACTCTCCAATATGCGTTCAGTCTTGAAGGATGAGGCGCTGACGCTGACACCGATCCAGACCATGACCCTCGAGCGGGCCATACTGCTCTTGCAGGAAGATGAAATGGTCGAGGTGACTCCCAAATCCATCCGGCTGCGAAAAACCATACTTCTTTCCCAGGACCGGAAAACCAGCCGCCGCGAAAAAAGATGAGACTGCCGGAAGGGAAAGTACCGCATAACGCATCGTAAATGCAGGTGTATCCGTCATATAAGAAAGAGCCGCCATAATTGGCGGCTCTTCAGTTATCGGGCCGAGTGGATTTGAACCACCGATCTCCTGGTCCCGAACCAGGCGCGCTAGCCCCTGCGCTACGGCCCGAAGGAAATTCGCAAAAAAAATCCCGTCGTGCTGACGGGATTTTCGCCACGTCCCACGACGTGTTCTCGGGAGCGACGGGGCTTGAACCCGCGATCTCCGGCTTGACAGGCCGGCGCGATAAACCAGCTTCGCTACGCCCCCGTGTCGTTGTCGACGAGTAGGGACTATAAAGATGCCTTCCCCCTCTGTCAAGAGGGAAGGATTATCGCTCCGGACTTTTCATCCGGCTTTTGCTCCGGTCGCGACCGGACCTCGAGGAGTTCGCCGATCCGGAAAGGATCATCTCCCGGCCTCTTTTTGAGCAGCGTATAGCCAAGGCTGGAGCAGGCATATTGGCCGCTTGCCTGTCCGGGCAATGCGAATGATTCGGAAATCACGCGGACCAGGAGACCCTTCCGCCCGCGATCCTTCTGTCCCTGGTCCATGGGAATGGGAGAAGGGATCGAAGACCGCATGCCCGGCATGCCGCTCGATCCGCGCTGGCGGGCGGCCCAAAGGTAAGAGAATACGGCTTTTTCCTTGGGCAATCCCACTTCGTCGGAGAGGTCGCGGAGCCATTTGGGCGCTTTCGCCGCGTCGATGCCGAAATGGCACCAGGGATATTTGTCCCGCTTTTTGGGCATGGCGACCGGCGCAAGTTTGAATCTGGAAGGGGCGGAATTGGGATCGCGCGAGTTGCCGGTCTGCTCGCTCTCTGGCGGCAGAAGGCTCCGGAAAATGCCCGGCATCGGGCAGGACAGGGCATGCGGGCATGGGCCGAGCGGCGTGGCGCCCTCGGCGATGAAAGCCGCGCGCAAGGATGAAATGATCGACCCTGAACGCGGATCTCCCGGCTCCATTATGAAAACAGATCCGTTTTCCTTGAGGGAAGAGAGGATCGAGTGGGCGGTCTCGAGGGCGCGTTCTCCCAAAGGCCTTCTATCTTTCCAGAAAAACTCGTTGAACACATTTGCGGCCGTGAAAAGATGAGCCCGCTCGGGAAGAGTCGAGCCAAAAGATTCCTTGCGCAGCTCGATCGTCCAGGGGGGGAGTCGTCCTTCGAGTTTGACGGCCAGACTTTCGAATATCGCTCTGCCCGTTTCCATGACACGTTCAACCCGGTCGGAGCAATAAATGGTCAATGGAACGGAACGCAATTCCGGGCGGGCGGCGTAGAGCGCGATAGGTACGGTCAAAGGGCCGGAACCGATGTCGGTAATGACCGCATTGTCGGGCAGGCAGAAATCCGCATTGGTGAAAATCGAAGCGAGCCTGAAGACATTCCAGGGCAGGAAATATCTGATATATGCCGAGAGGGCGGGCGGTGTACCCAGGTATTCGGCGTTGCGACTTTCCTGCTCTGATGTGAGATCTTCCCAAAGACTTCTGATATCGCCTTTGAGAGCGGCACGGTGTTTCTGCGAAAGTGGAAGCACTTCATCGATCACCAGGGGCAGGATTTCCAGCGCGACAATGCTTTCTTTGCAGGGTTCGATATTTTCGAGGGTTCTTACTTCAGGCTCGCCCTGCGGCCAGCCTGGTGTCCTGCCTAGCGGTCCGCTGCGCTGAATGTTCCGGTGCGAACTCAGCGGACTGATGCGCGAGCCGCCATTCGGGAGGCCGGCCGATCGATATGCGGTCTGCGGTCCGGTCGATCTGCGGTCCTGAGGGTCTTGGCGATCCTGGCGATCGAATCTGCGGATCGGACGACCGCTTCCGGACGGACGGCCTTCAGAGCGGATGGAAAGAGCACTACGGAGCGGGTCTATCTTCGAAAAATCTGGTTCGGCATTATGCGGTCGGACAGTTTTTGGGCGATCGGATCTTCCGGGGCGACGTTCGGACGGCTTGGCGGTCTGTTCGGTTTTTTTTCCATGAAAGCCGGCGTTGCCGGGGTCGGGGAGCCCTGCGGGAGGACCGTTTTTTCCCTGTTGTTGCGCAGCGGGCCGCTCATTCTGACGGGTTCCATGATGCCTTCTGGCGTGTCTTCCGCCGAACCCTGCGCTTTCCGGGCGCCCCTCCGGCACCGGATTGGGAGGTTTCGCGCCATCTTCGGCCGGCGAAGCCGGATATTCGGCCCCTTCCGGGCTTCTATTCCTGTGTTTTCTCACGTGCGGAAACTATACCATCCGCCGTAGTTTCTCTACAATACACTCAAATGGACAAGGAAATCGGGACAGAATTGCGGAAGGATATCCTGCCTTTCGTAATGCCCGTGATGGCCGAACAGGCGCTCATCACCCTGATGGGGCTTGCGGGAGCCATAATGGCGACTTCCGTCGGGGCGGGTGCCGCATCCGCGATCGGTCTCGTGAACGTAATATCCAATTTCGTTCAGGCGGTGATAAGCTCGCTGGCGCTCGGCGGGACCGTCGCCGTAGCGCGATATTCGGGTTCCGGATCACTGAAGACCGCAAGACGGGCGGCCGCTCAATCGGTCAGTTATCTGACCCTGTTCGGTGCCATACTTGGTCTCGCGATTTGCCTTTCGGCCGGGCCGATCGTCGATCTGCTCTATGGGGCTTCCGAAGCGGGTGTACGACGGGATGCGGCCCGATACCTTGCCATAAGCGCTTCCGGCTACCCGCTTCTGGCGTTTACCCTTGCCGCTTCGGGAGTACTCCGGGGCTCGGGCGATTCGCGCTCATCCATGATTGTGAATATCGCCATGAATCTGATAAACGTTGTCGCGGGAAGAGTTTTGATAATGGGCATTTCGGCCGGCGGAAGCCCGGTCGTACCGGTTATGGGGGCTACCGGAGCGGCCATTGCGCTCGATATAGCGCGGTTGGGCGGCTCGCTGCTGTTTCTCCGGGCATTATTGCCGACCGAAAAAACTTTACGAAGCCGGTCCAGGCTCTCTTCGGAAAGGGCGCCGCCAAAAGCGGACACGGTTCATCGAGGTGTCGCTTTAAGTCCCGGAATGCTCATGAAACCCGGAAGAGACCTTTTGGGTGGAATCATGTCGGTTGCCATGCCCGCTGCTGCCGAGTCTGTTATGTTTAATGGAGGCAAGATAATAACCCAGACCTTCCTGGCGGGGTTCGGCACGAGTTCAATAGCTGCCGACTACCTCGCCAATTCCATTGCGAGCATAGCGCAGGTGCCGGTTTCTTCAGTGAATATTGCGATTCCCGCCCTGGTAGGGGCGGCTCTCGGTGCCGGTTCGCACCGGAAGGCCATAATTCGCATGAGAGCATCGGTATGGCTGGGAAGTCTGGGTATGGCTGCGGTATGCATTGTCTGCTATCCGCTCGCACCCGCAATGATGGGAGCCGCGTCCAAGGACCCGGCCGCGCTGGATCTCGCGATTTGGCTATTCAGAAGTTTTCTCATCGCTTCGCCCTTGCTATGGGCTCCCGCATTCGTCGTACCCTCAGGATTGAGGGGAGCCGGCGATGGACGGCATACAATGGTGATAGCCCTGATTTCGATGTGGACGGCCCGAGTGGGCGGTGGATGGCTTCTATCCGGCCCCATGAAAATGGGTGTCCGCGGCATCTGGATCGCTATGTATTTAGATTGGATCGTGAGAGCGGTATTCTATGTATATCGCTGGATTTCGGGGAAATGGCTGCACGCGACTCCGTCGGCCGACGGAGCCGCTGCGTCCGAAGAAATCGCGGCCGCAAAGCTGCGCTGAGTCTTTGCAGCCGCAGAGTGGTGCCGGCGCCTTGGGGCTTGCTACTATTCCCGCCATCCCCGCAGCGAGTAGCGTCGGCCGAGCCCCGGAGTCAATCGAAACTCAAGACTACCTTGCCCGACTCTCCCGAAAGCATTTCGGAGAACCCTTTCTGGAAGTCGTCGAAAGAATGCCGATGCGTGATGACGGGTGAAATATCCAAGCCCGACAGCAGCATCGTCTGCATCTTGTACCAGGTCTCGAAGATTTCGCGGCCATAGATTCCCTTTATGAACAGGCCTTTGAAAATGACCCGGCTCCAGTCGATGCCTGCGCCGTCGGGCAGGAGACCGAGCAGAGCCATCCTGCCGCCGTTGTACATGTTTTCGATCATCTGTTCGAACGCCTGCGGACTTCCCGACATTTCCAGACCCACGTCGAATCCGCCTACCATGTTGAGTTCGCGCTGCACGTCTTTGAGCGATTCCCTGCCGACATCCACCGTCCGCGTGGCTCCGAGCTTTTTTGCCAACTCCAGGCGCCATGGATTGATATCCGTCACTACTACGTTACGCGCTCCGACATGGCGGGCGACGGCCGCAGCCATGCATCCGATCGGACCGGCGCCGGTGATGAGGACATCCTCGCCCACCATGTCGTAGGAGAGCGCGGTGTGGACGGCATTCCCATAAGGATCGAAAATCGCCGCGACTTCATCGGGGATCGAATCGTGGACATGCCACGCATTGGACGATGGCACGGACACATATTCGGCAAAACAGCCGTTGCGATTGACGCCGATGCCTACGGTATTGGGACACAGGTGTCTCTTTCCGGCACGGCAGGCCCGGCAGACGCCGCATACGATGTGACCTTCGGCGGAAACGCGCTCACCGATCTTGTAACCGGATACGGCGCGGCCCATCTCCACGATTTCGCCCACGAATTCATGGCCGGCGGTCTGACCTACGCGAATTGTCTTGCGGGCCCAATCGTTCCATTTCCAGATATGTACATCGGTGCCGCAAATCGCAGTTTTCTTCACTTTGATCAGAAGGTCGTTATCGCCGATCGGGGGCATCGGCACTTCTTCCATCCAGAGACCGGGTTCGGCTTTGCTTTTCACGAGAGCTTTCATGGTCGCTCCTTTTCTCCACAAGTATACGACGATTTTCCGAATTGAGGAATAATATCCGGTTGGGCAGCAATATCCGCCGGCGTGAGGGGGCCCGATTCGATCCGGCGGTCGCTTGTGCTGATTCCCTCGACGGGCTAGTATCGGCCCGAGGCACGGGAATGGATGGCGTTCGGACGCTCAGGATCGAAAAACTCGCTTCGGGCGGGGACGGCCTCGCTTTTGACGGCGGGAAGGCGGTCTTCGTGCCGCGCAGCGTTCCCGGTGAACTCATCGAAGCGAGGATCGTGGATGATCGATCCGATTATTCGAGGGCGGAACTTTTACGCGTCCTGGAAAGCTCGCCCGACAGAGTCGAGCCTTTGTGCCCCCTCTTCGGTATCTGCGGCGGCTGCACACTCCAGCATATGTCGCATTCCAGCCAACTTGAAGCGAAAGCTAAAGCGGTAAGGGAAAGTTTTGTGCGGACGGCCGGATTCGATCCGGGACTGCCTCGCATCGAATCAGGCGTCCCCTACGGCTACCGGAACCGTATTCAGGTCCATACCTGCGCGGATGGGGGCCTGGGCTTCATGCGCGCAGGCGAGACCGAGGCGGTTCGCGCAAAAGGCTGCCCGATTGCGGACAGTTCTCTGGATGCCTGGCTTGTGAGCGAAAACCGGAAATCGAAACCTGCCCGCAGTCTCGCCGCGGCCTATGGAATCAGAGAGCGCTTTGTAGTATTCGGCCAGGCAGGACGGCTCTATCTTGAAGGCAGGGATGCCAAGGCCAGGGCGCTTGTCGGCGACGAAGAATATGAATTTCCCCTGCAGCATTTTTTTCAGGCCAATCTGGATATGGCCGGGCGCCTCGCCCACGATGCGGTTTCCGGGCTCGGCGGCGCGCGCGCGGCGGACCTGTATTGCGGCGCGGGTCTTTTCGGCAAGCTCCTCGCAAAAACATTCGGTGAAGTACTCTGTGTCGAGAGCGATACGGTTTCGCTGGAAGCCGCGCGCGCGAATTTGCCGCGCGGTAAGGCGCGTTTCTTCGCCCAGTCGGTGGAACAGTGGGTTTCCGGAGCGGCCGCGAACCGAAGCGATGCCCGCATCGATTGGGTTCTTGCCGATCCGCCGCGCCAGGGGCTTTCCGCCGAATCCCGTACATGGCTCACGCATGCCGATATCGACGGTTTTTCCTACGTTTCCTGCGATCCGGTCACGATGGCGCGCGATATAGGAGAGTTGGTTGCGGCGGGAATGCGCCTGGAGACGCTTGCGTTATACGATTTCTATCCCCAGACGGGGCATTTCGAAGCCCTCGCGAAAATGCGCAGAGGGTGATCGAACGGGTCGGCCCGGAAGGGCGGGGAGGACTGCATGACAAGAAACGGACCTTTCAAGGGCAGGACCATTGCTGTCGTCAACGATCTGTCGCTGGATGAACAGCGTTATCTGTATCGCAAGACTCGCGAACTCAAGGAGCTGGCGCATTCAGGTGGCGATCTTTCCTCCTTCCGGATCGACGACAGGAACTATCAGGCCTATCTGATTTTCATGGAAGACTCGACGCGGACCCGCGAATCATTCAGGAATGCGGCCGAATTCCTGGGTTGCCGGACCAACATGTTCGACGCGGCCTCCAGTTCGTTCAACAAGAACGAATCGATAACCGACGCGATCCGGATGTTGTACGGATATGCCGGAGATTCCTGCTTCATCATGAGGACCAAGCTGGAAGGCGCATGCCGATGGCTTCAGGGAGCCTTGAGCGATTACGCCGAGAGGGCGGGTGGGCCGGTGCCTTCTTTCATCAATGGCGGCGACGGGAAACATGAACACCCCACGCAGGAATTCCTCGATGAATTCTCGTTCCTGGAACAGCGCGGATGGGACGACTCGCACATTCATATCGCACTGACCGGGGATCTGTATCACGGCCGCACCATACATTCGAAGGCGGACGGGCTGCGCGTGTTCCGTAAAGTCGAAGTCGACCTTGTCGCGCCGGAACTTCTCGCGATGCCCCCGTATTATGTCGAACGCATGAAAGTCAATGGATTCGAAGTGCACGCATACGAAAGCCTCGACGAGTATCTCGCGTCGGGCAAAGTCGCGCCGATCTGGTACTTCACGAGGCTGCAGCTCGAGCGCATGGGCGAATCGGTGCTCGAACGCGCCCCCGCTTTGCGCCGGTCGGTTACGTTCCGCAAGGACATGCTTGGACTCCTGCCCGAAGGCGCCCGGTTTTACCATCCCCTGCCGAGAGACCGCCAGAATCCGACCAACCCCTTTTTCCTTGATCAGTTGCCTCTGAACGGCTGGGACGGCCAATCCGCGAACGGTTATTGGACCCGGATTGTCGAGATCGGCATGTTGTCGGGACTGCTGGGCGCCGATTTCGAGGGCGAGACGGCGAAAATCCCCGATTTCGAAGAGGATTTTGTGACGGAAGTTCCTGCGACCCGGCATTCGAAGCCCGAATACAAGGTCGGAATCAAGCCCGTGGAGGAAGGAATTGTCATCGACCATATCGCTACGGGCAAGCCGGTCGACGAAATATGGAGTTACATCGATGCGATCAGGAAAATCCTGAAGCTCAATGTGCGTTCGAGCCATGGCGTCTATCATTCTTTCAAGGGACCGGACATCTATAAGGGTATCATTTCCCTGCCCGATGTGACGAGTTTCGGCGGCAAGGATCTGAAGAAGCTGGCGGCAATCGCGCCGGGCTGTACCCTGAATCTCATCCGCGGATCTAACGTCGCGAAAAAATATCGCCTCGCGATGCCGCCCCGCATCTATGGGTTCAACGAAATTTCATGCAAGAACGAGAATTGCGTTTCCAACCCGAAACATAACGAGGGCGTCACCACGGAATTCTTGCGGAAGTCGGGCTCGACCTTCGTGTGCCGCTATTGCGAGCGCGAGCATACCTTCAGGGAAATCTGGGACGTTTAGAAGGGCTGTTGCCGGCGGTATTCGTAAAGCAGGACAGAAGCTGCGGCGGATACGTTGAGCGAATCGACGTGTCCGCCCATCGGTATCGATATGCGCTCGTCGCAGAGCGATCCGATGAGATGCGACACACCGGCTCCCTCGTTTCCCATGACGATGACGCATTTGCCGGGGAGTTCGGTTTCTCCCGCGCTCTTGCCGCCCATGTCGGCCGAATATGCCCAGAAGCCGGCTTTTTTCAGCTTGCGGAGGGCATCGCCCAGGTTCCCGACAAAAGCCAGCGGTACCCAGGAGGCCGCTCCCGACGAAGCCCGTACCGCGGCTTCCGTGAGGGGAGAGGCGCGCTTTATGGGCGCTACGACGAGGTCGACCGCAAAGGCGTCGGCCGAGCGAAGGATTGCGCCGAGATTCTGCGGATCTTCGATATGGTCCAGGACGAGGACAAGGCCCTTTTCACGGGGCTCCGCGAGAAAGTCCTCAAGGTGGGCGCTGACGCGGTCCGTCCGTTCTTTGGTCAGCTCCAGGGCTATGCCCCGATGGCCGACCGCGAGAGCGTCCAGGGTTTTTGCGTCGACGGTTGAAACCGAAATGCCGCGCTGGCGGGCGGTTTCGAGAATTTCGCGCAAGCGGGGGCCCGCTTTCCCGTCGCCCTGCGCGACGAGAAGTCTGCCGTCTTTGAGTCCCGCGAGAAGCATTTCCTGAATGGCATGGAATCCGGTGAGGTACTGCACGGTACAATGATACTGCCTAAGGGCGCCCGGGAACCAGCGGGGATTACGGCATTACCGTGAATTCGTGCACGAGCTGTATGGCGCTTTCCGCGGTTTCGACGCCCGGGATCGACCTGGCCGCCGTAAGTGCGGTATCGATGGCCGACTGGGTGTTGGCTACGCCGTGCAGCACGATCCGTCCGTTCTCCGCGGCGGCTTCGAGGAAGTGGATCGGCGTTTTTTTCGCGTAGATTATCTCCGTGACGATACGCTGCCCGAGCAGGAGATCGGCGACTTTTGCGACACCCGAGTCCTCCTTTTCCTTGTCGATGAGCACCTTGCGGAGCGCATCGATGGCGACGGCGGCATGGGCCGGGTCGGTGTTGCCCGTATTCACGGTGAGGTCATATTCGCGCGGATCGGTCCAGACGGTGGAGAAGAAGTATTTATGGAAACCGCCGCGGTCGTGATCGCTCTGCTCGATGATCTGCAGGGCGCGCTTATTGTCGCAACCGTGCAATTTCCGGATTCTTTCCACTCTGACGGCTAGCGGCGAAGTGATTTTGATGGAGAGCATGCTGGGCACGCCCTTCAGAATTGCATATCCGCCCCTGCCGACGATGATGCAGTTCCCTTCCGCCGCTCCTTCGAGAATGGCCGTTCGGAGATAATGCAGATAATCGTCGCGCTGCTGGGAAAGCGAAGCCCAGAAGCCGGGACTTTTTTCGTCGTATTTTTCGCGTTTTTCCTGACTTATGCCGGAAAGGCGGCGTTCGAGAAATTCCTTGTCGAGGTACTTGTACCCTGTGATTCTGGCGAGTTCCTGCGCCGTTTCTTCGCCGAGGGACGCGAGCTCGCGGGCGATGGCGATAATGGCCATGATTGTTCCCTCCTTACTTCCGCATTCACTCTTCGATATTTACTGTAGGATCTAAGTGCCTATCTGTCAAATCTATTCCCGTTGAGGCTTTCCCCGCTTTCAGGATATAGTCGCGCCCATGGAACGCTTGGGCTTTCTTGCCGCATTCGGAACCGCGATCTGCTGGTCATTTTCCGCTATTTTCTTCGAGAAAGCTTCCCTGCGTTCCGGCACCCTCGCCGTCAATTTCTGGAAAGTCGTTTTCGCTTTCGTATTTTTGACCATCACGGGCACAGTTCTTCGCGGGATGCCGCTTCCTCTCGACGCTTCCCCTCATGCCTGGCTGTTTCTCGCCCTATCAGGACTCATCGGTTTCGTGGTCGCCGATTTTTTTCTGTTCAACGCGTATGTGATGATCGGGGCGAGGGTTACAGTAGTATTTCAGGCGCTTACGCCGATTTTTACCGCTCTGCTCGCCTTTGTGTTTCTGGGCGAACGGATGAAGGCCGAGTCGATCGCCGCGATGTTTGTCGTTGTGGCGGGCATTCTCATCGTAGTCATTTCGCGCAACCTCGCCGATAAAGCCCGGGTGGGCAAAACTCATCGCGTACCGCTGAAAGGATACACGTTCGCTTTTTTTTCTTCCGTTTTTCAGGCGACTGGACTGATTTTTTCCAAAGTAGGCCTGGGCGATTACGATGCCGTATCCGGGACGCAGATACGCGTAATGACTGCGATCGCGGGTTTTGGTCTGCAGGCGCTCATATCCGGCCGGAGCAAGGCCGTATTCACGGGATTGCCGCGCGATCCGATTTCCTTGCGCGCGACCGCCACAGGTTCCGTATTCGGGCCTTTCCTCGGGGTCGCGCTCTCCCTGTTCGCGCTACAGAATACCCAGGCGGGCGCGGCCAGCACTTTGATGGCGCTTACGCCGGTCCTCATCATTCCACCCGCCATTCTCATCCTCAAGCAGAAAGTCAGACCCGCCGAAATCGCCGGCGCCGTTCTGGCCGTTTGCGGCGCGGCGCTTTTCTTCATGCTCTAGACAGTCTCCAGACAGTCTGGAGACTGTCCGGGATTGTCGCTCCCGATATTTCGGGGAAGGTTGCCGTCGGTGTTTCCGGGTGATACCCTTCAGATATGTCAATCACTTTTTACTCCGAAGGAGCGGTCGGCGAAGTGACCGGCTCCAAGCATGTTCTCTCGCTGGACGGCAGGCGCATGCTCGTCGACTGCGGCGCTTTCCAGGGCAGACGGGCTGAAGCTGACGCGAAAAACAGGGCGCTGATCCGGCAGCCCGAATCGCTCGAGGCAGTTGTATTGACGCATGCCCACTATGATCATTGCGGACTGTTGCCGCTTCTCGCAAAGAGAGGATATCGCGGCGACGTTTTCGCGACGCCGGCGACCAGGGATCTCGCCAATCTTGTCATGGCGGATTCGGCGCGGATCCAGGCGCGCGATGCGGACTATCTTTCGAGGCAAGCCCGCAAGCGCGGTGAAAAATTCGAATGGACTCCCCTCTATGACGAAGAGGACGTGACGAAAGTGACGGGCCAATTCGTGACCCTCAATTACCACAGGCCGCGGGATATCGCCGAAGGAGTCGGGATCGAACTGTTCGATGCGGGTCATATTCTCGGTTCATCCTTTGTGCGTATGAGCGCGAAGGATGAAAAGGGCCGGGAAGCGGTGATCGGGTTTACGGGCGACCTTGGCCGCAAGGGCAAGCCGATCATCCGCGATCCGGAAAGCCTTACCGATGTCGACTACCTTGTCCTTGAAGCCACTTACGGCGACCGTCTGCATGAAGAAAGCACGGGTGCGATAGACCGTCTTGCCGAAATCATATCCGGCACGGCGTCGAAAGGCGGGAAAGTGGTCATTCCCGCCTTCGCCGTGGAACGCACGCAGGAGCTCATATTCCATCTGCATCTCCTCCTGGATTCGGGACGGATTCCCGATATTCCCATCTGGGTGGATTCGCCCATGGCGGTCGATGCCACTACGATTTTCAAGCTGCACCCCGAGTGCTATGACCGCGAAACCCATGAAGCGTTCATAAAACACGCCGAAAACCCGTTCGGATTTTCGGCCTTGCATCTTTCGCGCACGGTCGAAGAATCCAAGCGGCTCAATATCGCGGAAGGTCCGATGATCATCATATCGGCCGACGGCATGTGCGAGGCCGGTCGCATCCAGCATCATCTCATGCATACGTTGCGCGATTCGAGAAACACCATTCTCATCGTCGGCTATATGGCCGAGAACACTCTGGGCCGACGCATCCGCGACGGGGCGAAGGAAGTGCGGATCCACGGCGATTTCTATCCGGTGCATGCAAAAGTCGAGGAAATAAGGGCTTTTTCCGCGCATGCCGACTGGGCAGAAACGCTGGACTGGCTGAAAGGCACCGACCTCTCGCGATTGCGCGAAATTTTCCTGGTGCATGGCGAAACGCAAGGTCTTGAAGCCATGCGCAGGCATCTGCTGGATGCGGGCGTAAAAAAGGTCACTATCGTCGAAGCGGGAGCGGAGTACGAATTGTGACCGATCCAGTCTGCGGCGCGCATCTCGGCATCGATATCGGCGGCCAGAGCATCAAGGGAATCCGGCTGGAAAGCTCGGGACGGATTTCCCTTCGCGCAACCCGGATTACGCCCGCGCGGGGGGGGGCGAAAGCGGTACTCGCCGCTCTGTCCGATCTCATCGGCGAACTGCTCGATCCGGGACCTGTTTTATCGGCGGGAATCGGAACACCGGGCGCGGTCGATCGACGAGGGCGGATTGCGGGCGATGCGGTAAATATTCCGGGGTGGAAAGGGACTTCGCTCGGCGACGCGGTCTCCGCATGGGCGAAAGTTCATGCCGTCGTCCGCAACGACGGCAATCTCGCCGCTTATGCCGAATGGGCGGTCCGCGCGGGAAGCTCCGACAGTCTGTTTTTCGTAGGTCTGGGTACCGGAGTCGGTGGAGGTTTCGTCGAACGGGGCGCCCTGCTGGGAGGAGTCGACGACAAAGCCGTGGAGATCGGTCATGTCGTAGTATATCCGGACGGCAGACTTTGGGGTTGTGGAGTGCGTGGCTGCGTCGAAGCATACGCTTCGGGACCTTCAATCGGACGGCTTGCCGCGGATATGGCAGCCGCGTACGATTCGCCACTGGCTCGCGAGCTGCGTGGAACGGATGGCGCCGGCAAGACTTTCGCCGCACCCGATGCGGTACGTGTGTATCGAGCCTACGCGGAAAATGATGCGCTCGCGGTGGCAGTGGACGCCGTAGTGGTAGAATCGCTGTCGAGGGGCTGCGCGACAGGGCTTGCCATGCTCGCTCCCGACTGCGTGGTGCTTGGCGGAGGGGTTTTGCGCGGTGCCGGCCACCTCGTGGGCGCCGTCGCAAAAGGGTTGAAAGGGAAAGTATATCCTTCCGCTCTGAATGGCTGTCGGGTAGAGGCGGCCTTGTGCGGCCACGAAGCGGGGCTTTGGGGCGCTGCGCTGTACGGCGCGGCTACGGTTCTTGACGAAACAGCCCTATATCGCCTTTCCGAAAGATTGCTGGCGGAAGAAAAGATCCGAATGGCGGATCGTTGATCCGATTACGCTTCAGCAGAGCGCATCCAGTTTGTCTACGCGCTGTGTATGTCTGCCACCCTCGAAGCGGGCGTCAATAAACGCAGACAGTATCGTTTCGGGAGGAACGGCGTAATCGACCCTTCCGCCCATGGCGACAAAGTTCGCGTTGTTGTGTTCCTTCGCCATTCTCGCGGTAAATACATCATGGATGAGCGCGCAGCGAATCCCCTTGTATTTATTGGCGGCGATCGAGATACCGATGCCTGTGCCACAGAGGAGAATGCCGAAATCCCAGCCGCCGCGCTTATATTCGGCGACGGCAATGCCCGCCATGTCCGGATAATCGACCCTGTCTTCGGTATCCACGCCCAGATTGAGAACCTCATGTCCCTGCGACAGGAGCCAGCCCTGAAGTCGTTTTTTCAGACTTACCGCTCCATGATCATTGGCGATAATAATACGCATACTCCGATCCTACCCGGCCGGCGATTTTCCGTGAAGTCCCCACTCACATTTGAAGCGCCGCCTCGATCCGCGCGCGTTGTACTCCTGTGGAGGCGGAAATGGGAACAAGACGACCGGCAAGCCGGGAGGTACGGCACAGGACAAGCCATGCGGCGCATCATGGGACGTTTCATGCGCTCTATGGGGCTCTGCTTTTCCTGGTGTGCGCCTGCACGCCGGGCGGCGGAACTCTTGTGGCTGCCGCTGGAGACTTGCGGCCACCCTCGGTACTCGACGCCGGACCCACGGGCCCGGGTTCTTTCATGCTCGATTTCGACGAGGAAGTTCGTGGCGTGCCCGAATCCTTCTATCTCGAACCGGGGCCGGTCGGGGCTGAAGCGATATCGGAAGGCTGTTCGCTCCGGATCGAATTCGATCCTCCGCTCTCCGCCGGCGCCGAATACAGACTAGCGGGTGAGGCCGAGGATAAGGCAGGTAATGCGACCCGTTTCCTGTTTTCGTTTTTAGGCTGGAACGACAATCCTCCACTGTTGCGCCTCAATGAAATACAGCCGGGGAAGAATTCGTCCAAATCATCTCCCCACAGGGATTACCTGGAGTTCCTGGTGGTGCATCCGGGAGACTTGGGAGGCATTACCGTCGAATGGACAAGTTCGGTCAAGGATTGCGAATGGAAATTCCCTCCCTGCATGGTGAAAACCGGCGAATTCATCGTACTCCATGTTGCGCCCGAAGGCATTCCGGAAGAAAAGAATGAGATTGGGGCCGACCTCGCGATCTCCGGCGGCATCGACGCTTCGGCCGAAGGCAGGGACTTCTGGTGCGATGAGGGGCCTTTGCCCGATG
This sequence comes from Rectinema sp., assembly GCA_039679665.1. Classification (GTDB taxonomy): domain Bacteria; phylum Spirochaetota; class Spirochaetia; order Treponematales; family Rectinemataceae; genus JBDKUJ01. The sequence goes on from JBDKUJ010000263.1 coordinate 22,010, forward strand.
AAAATGCGCTGGTTCTTGTGCGCGCACGCCCGGGAGAAGCGCCGATGGATGGTGTATTTTACGCGAACGAAGATAAAACCGGCGATCTTGATTCCGATCGGATAGAAACGCGCCTGGCGGAATTGGCGGAAGCCGGGCTCTGGAAATCTGCGACGAAAGGAATCTGGGAAGATGCGTTCCGGTGGAATCCGTCGACATCCAGACCGTTACACCGAGCTGCGGAAGAAGGGACAGGAACCGGAATTTGGTCGGTCGGCGAAACGGGAAGCCAGAGTCCGGGAGTCGCCCTTCCGGTCGCGCCGAAGAAAAGCTCTTCGACTCGACGGGTGAAGGGCAAATCCTGAAACCTGATCGTCAGGCAAGATCCTTGAACATGGCTTCGATTTCGTGCTTGGGAAGCGCACCGACTTTCTGGCGCGCGATCTGACCGTCCTTGAACACGATGAGGCTGGGAATTGAGATGATGCCGTATGTTGAAGCAAGGTCGCCTTCATCGTCGACGTTTACTTTGCCGACTTTGATCTTTCCTTGCCAGGTTTCCGCAAGCTGCGCCACGGATGGCCCTATCATTCTGCAGGGCATGCACCATTCGGCCCAAAAGTCGACGAGAACGGGCACCGTCGATTCGAGTACTTCGCTTTTAAAGTTTTGAGAGGTAAGGGTCATTTCGGCGCTCATGTCGACTCCTGTTCTCGTTTTACTTACCCGGCAGTTGAAAAGAAACCGTTTCGTCTGGAACGGGCTTAGCCGTAGCGGCCCATTCCAGACGCTCCAATAGTTTTTCAATTGCCGGGTCAGTAGCTATGCACAAGCGACATTGGATCTGTCGTCCCGGTGAGTTCAATATAGTCCCGATTCCTCCAGGCGGTCAAATCAGTCTTGCAGCTCCCGGACGGCTTTCGTTCATTTTTCTCGCTCAGTTCCCGAACAGCGTACCGAATCGGATCGATCGGGGTAAAATCGGGTCGGCTACCCCGAATATCCAGAGAATCCCGGCCGCCACGATGATGAGAATCAGCAGATACAAGCCCCAGGGGCGCTTTTTCTCCCCGAAAGGATCCTGCAGTTGCCGTTCGGAACCGGGCGGCAAAATCGCCAGATGCGTCAGGGTTCCACCGAAGGGCACATTGATCTTGAGTCTGCCGTTGATCGCCCAGCCTTCCGCATCGAGAATCGGCCCAAGGTTTCTTTTCCGTAGTTTTAGATAGGCCAGAAGCATGGAAGGACCGGAAATAAGGAGGAATACGACCAGGATACCTATCGGCATCCAGGCCCCCATGCCCAGGAAAACCCCCAGCAGGGTTGTGATCAAGGCGCCGATGCTCCCCAAGGCAACACCGAGGGCGGCCACAGTGCCGACGTCGATTTTCCTGGGAGTTTCGGGTTTTTTTTCGACTGTTTTTTCACCCGCCACGATACCGACCGCAGTATCGGCCTGGCTTTTCATCTTGCCCTGTACGCCCGCTTCCGCGGATGCGGCCCGCTTCTGGACCAGATCCTCTATGCTGCGTGCGAGCCATTTGTAGGGGCTGAAAAAAGCCTCGCGGATGCTGATAGGCTGGACGATGATCCTGGAAATCCTGGCGTCCCAGTCGAGCCCGTCACGATCGTAGAAAATGCCGTTTTTGCCGACGAAAAGATTGTCGGCATCCCCCGCCGTAAACGCGGCGACGATGCTTTTCCTGCTTCCGTCTTTCCTGCTGCAATCGCAATACGCCAGATAGGCGCCAGACATCGATGCCAGCGAGGCGTGTGCGGTCGGATTTTCGACCTCGAGGCAAAGTTCACATTCGCGGCCATCCAGATAGAGCCTCCCGGCCTGGAACATGCCGCCGCGTTTGCCGTAGAAATCGGAAAAATTGACAAAGTTCTTGAGAATCCTTACCAGATCGCGACGCAGTAGGAGAAGTTTGCGGAGATCGAGCATGTGGTCGTGCAGGGCGGCCATGGATGCATCCTCATCCATGAGCGAAGGCAGGGCGGCGAGCTCTTGCAGTCCGAGAATCGCTGCGATCTTTTCGGCGCCAAGTGATCCGGCGCCTCCCGTCGGCTTTGCGTCGAGCCAGGCTCCATATGGGGCCATTTTCGCCTTTGCGTTTTCCCATCCGGCGAGATCCAGCCTTGTGACATCATCGCCTATAAGCGGTGCGGCCGCCTGGGCGAAAGCGCGAAGCGCTTTCGCCCATCCCGGATTCAGAGGCCCCGACAAACTGAGGACCATCGATGCGGAAGGGGCTGCGACAGGCAGTTCGAGCAATTCGGGAGAAGAAAGCAGAATCCGGCCCGAACGCAGCGATGCGAGCCTTTCATCCTGTCCGAGCGAATCGCCTTCAATAGCGGAAAGCGCCACAAGTTGCGAGCGCAGGAACCAGTCGTCGACCTTTTCCACGACTTTCTGAAGAGCTTTCCATGCCGTATCGCTGGCTTCGCCCAAGGGTTTTACCGTCGGGTCCGCGCCTTTCGCGTTCCACTCCAGCCACGTTTTTGCGTCGGCGAGAAAGGCTTCAAAACCATCTTTCGCGAGGCCGGTGTTGCCGCCAAGATCGAGAGTGCCGTAACCGGCCGAGATGATGTCGGATACGGCGTCGGCGAGTGTGCCGGAGCCTGCTGAGCGGGCCGGCAGCACGCCATCGCCGTTGAAGCGATCGCCGGCGAATCTCTCAAGCGCTGCGGTGGAATCTGACAGCGATATTTCCTGTTTTTTGGGACTTCCGGAAAGGAACAGCGCTTTGCCCGCGGCGTCCTTGATCGCTCCTGTCTTTATGTCGGCGAGCCTGATCGTGTCGCCGGGGAAAAGGAATTCGTCGAGTGAAGCGAGATTGGACGCCGCGAAATCGATCGCGGCATTCACGTCGGGGGCGCGTATCCTGCCGTCATTGTCCGCGTCGAGAATTTCCAGCGTTTCGGAAAGCAGGCTTGAGCCTTTTTTGGGCATGGCGAGCGCCGCCCAGAGTTTCTGGTCGAGTCTGGGAATGTGTGTTATATCGTCGCCGTTCCGAAG
>JBDKUJ010000264.1:0-5790 GCA_039679665.1 Rectinema sp.
TCCGGCGGAATCGCGCCAAGAGCCATATTCCCGGGGCCGGTAGTCGATTCGGGAACCAGCACTCCCCAGGCGCCCTCCTGATCGACCCCCAGGAGCAAAGGCGCCTTCGGATTTCTTTTCCACGCGGCCCGATTCAATGCGTCCGTCAATTCCCGGGCGTGGGCGAAGCTCGACGCATTGTCCTGGCTCAGGTAACAGCCGCACAGATTGTATTCCTCGATCATGGGAATGGCGGCTTCGGGATTCTCGCCGGGGAACGCCAGCATGAAAAGCTGTCCGGCCAATTCCCTCGGGCTCCAGTGCGAAGCGGCCGCCATGGCGTGCGCAAGTCTATAGTCCGCCATTTTTACTTCCCCTTTTTCTCGCGCATCGTCAGCGATACGGCCGCGATAATGATGATGCCGCGGAAAATCAGCTGCTGGTCCACCGACAGTCCCATCAGGATAAGGCCATTGTTGAGTATTCCCATTATAAGCGCACCGATGACGGAACCGATGACGGAGCCTCGTCCCCCGAACATACTCGTTCCGCCAATGATCACCGCGGCTATGACCACCATTACCTCATTCTCTCCGAGCGTGTAGCGGGCGCCGTGCAGCCTGCCCGTATAGAGAATGCCCGCCAGGGCGGCGAGAAGCGAATTTATCACCATGACCGAAAACTTGATTCGGTCCGTCTTGATCCCGGAATAAAGGGCGGAAATCTTGTTTCCGCCCGTGGCGAGCACCTTGCGGCCGAATGCGGTCTTCTTGAGCACCACGGAACCTACGATCGCGATGAAAATCGTCCAGAAGAAAAGTATGGGAATGGGGCCGATATCTCCCGAGCCGAACAGGAAGATATAAAGATCGTTGTCGATGGGAATGGACTGCAGCCGGCTGACCCAGCGGGCGACGCCGCTCACGATTCCGGTAGTTCCCAGCGTAACGAGAAAGGAAGGAATACCCACCCAGGCGACAAAGATTCCGTTGATCGCCCCGACGAGCAATCCGGAGGCCAGCCCGGCCAGTACCGATAAAAGGATGCTTCCGGTGGCTCTCATGGCAAGGGCTGAAGTGATTGCGGAAAGCGCCACCACCGCGCCGAAGGACAGATCGATTTCGGCGGTGCAGAGCACGAATGTCATCCCCACGGACATTATCGCGATCATCGCCGACTGGCGGGCGATATTCAAAAGATTCCCGCTGGTGAGAAAACCCCTATCGAAAAGGATCACGGAAAACAGGAGGAAAATCCCTATGAAGACGATATATACAACGGAGTCTTTCAGTTTTTTCGGGCCAAACCCAGTAATCTTCATGGATATTCTCTCCTATTGCACCATTTGCATGAGCCGTTCTTCGGACATGAATTCCTTCACGACTCCTGTAATCCGACCCTTTTTCATCACATAGACAACATCGCAGAAACTGGAGATCTCGTTGAATTCAGATGAGACGAAGACGACGCCTCCTCCGCGCCCCGCGAATTCCTTTACTATTTTCATGATTTCATGCTTCGAATGGAGATCAACGCCAAAGGTGGGATCGTCGAGGAGAAGTATCCTGGCATCGCTCGAAAGACATTTGGCCACAACGACTTTCTGCTGGTTCCCTCCCGACAGATAGCGGACCGTCTGTTGCCGATTCTTTGCCTTGACGCCCAAATGAGCGATCATGCTGTCCGCCATTTTTCCGCTCTTGCCTTCATCCAGGAGCAAGCCCCTGCTGATTCTCTTCAATGCGGGCAGCACAATATTCTGCTCTATCGAAAAATCGAGGATCAGTCCCTGCCTCCTTCTGTCCTCGGGTGCCAGGGCGATCCCCGCATCCTGCGCGTCCGAAGGACTGCGGATAAACACCTTTTTACCTTCCACCTCTATGCGTCCGGCCCGTATCCTGTCGCAGCCGAAAAGCGCCTTTAAAAGCTCCGTCCTTCCGCTTCCCAGAAGCCCCGCGATCCCTACGATTTCGCCGGGGTATACGCACAACGACGCATCATGGACCGCATCCGTCGTAAGACCTTCCACGACGAGAAGCGCATTCTCCGATTCGACACGGGCTTTCCTGTCCCACGTAGAAACGCCGCTGGACGTCTCTCCCATCATCGCGGAAATGAGGTCGCCCAACGACGTGTTCCCGGCTTTTTCCTTCAGTACGGTCTTGCCGTCCCGAAGCACCGTCACGCTGTCGCAGATTTTAAAAATATCCCTGAGATAATGCGTGATATAGATGATCGAAATACCGCGATCCCGCAACTTCCGTATTACCGAGAAGAGAATATCGATCTCGGTGCCGGACAGCGAAGCGGTAGGTTCGTCCAGAATCAGGATTTTCGGATCGGAGGCCAGCGCTTTGGCGATTTCCACCAGCTGTTGCTGGCCAACGGAGATATCGGAAACTTTGGCATCCAGATGGATCGTATCGTCGACGCCGATCATTTCCAGCAGGCTTTTGGCCTTCTGGCGCGCTTTGCCGTCATCGATCAGCAACCCCTTTCTATAGGGATTCCTGGCAAGGAAAATATTCTCCGTAACGGACAATGTGCCTACAAGGCTTAGGTCCTGGTACACCATCGCAATACCGTTTTCGCGGGCTTGATCGGGCGTATTGAAATGCTTCTGGATGCCGAAGACCTTCATGGTTCCCGAATCCATCTGGTAAAGTCCGTTGAGGATCTTCATGAGCGTGGATTTCCCCGCGCCATTGGCTCCGACAAGTCCGTGAACTTCTCCCTGCTTCACTGAAAAATCTACTCCGTCAAGGACAACGACGCCGTCGAATCCTTTCCGGATCTCACTCGCCTCGATGGCGAAATCGTTCATTGGTGAGTCTCCTGAAAAAAATCTGGAAAAAAGTGCGGTTTTCGCCGTATCGTAACACTTGCACCCGTAAAAGGTAATCTTGCCGGCACTATGAATGTCGGACCGGGCTTGCCCCGGTCCGACTCATTCCCTTTTCCCGGCAGCGCGCTTATTTCAGTGCGTTCAGGACTTCCTTCGGCGCCTCGCGGTTAAGCGACTTGATCCACATTTCCTTGATATTGGATTTGTCCACTTTGATCGCGGGAACGACCACAAAAGGCGGAGTCTTCACACCGATGGCGCTCAAGGCGCCCATCCTCGCCAGGGTTTCGCCGAGCGAGTAGGGAAGATCGGCGACGATGCCGCCCATATTTCCGCCCTTTACCATGTCCATCGCATTGTTCGCGCCAAGGTCGATGGTAAACACCTTGATGTCTTTGCGTCCCGCGGCACGCACGGCGGCGACGACACCTTCGGCGATCGTATCCCACGGCGCATAGATCGCGTTCACGGAAGGATTCTGGGTAATAATCGCGGAAGCGATGGCCTCGCCGTCGTTCGGGTTGGCGATTCCCTTTTCCGCAATGATCTTTATGCCGGGATATTTTGACTGCAAAACCGTCTTCACCGCGCGGTCCCGCTGATTCGTAACATAGTAATTGGCATCATGGTAGATAAGCGCGACATTTCCCTTACCGCCGAGCGAATCGCCCATCATCTCCGCAACCGCGCTCCCCATGCCGAACAGATCATCGGTAACGATTCCGGCGTAATCTTTCCCATGGACAAAACCGCTCGGAAGATTGCTGATCAAAACAACCTTCACGCCCTGGTCGATCGCTTTCTTCAGCGCCACGGCGCCGGATACAGGGTCTATCACGAGGGTCACGATGATGTCCGGCTTCAGTGCCAGAGCCGTCTCAATATCGGTTCTCTGGCGATTCGCGTCCATCTCCGCATCGGTGACTACGACAACCTTGATACCGTATTCGGCGAAGACAGCTTTTGCACCCGCGATCAACGCATTCGAAAAATCCGATGACTGGTGCATCAGAATCGCGGCCTTAAGATTTTTTCCTACAATGGTCGCCTTGTCCTTCGCGCTGATCGTCACTTTGTCATAGCTTGTCGGATCTTCTCCCTGCGGTCCAACAGTCTTCGTCAGCCCTGCTTGCCCAAAAGCAGTTGCCCCAACCACTACCAGCAGGATTAACAGGGAAATCAGTCTTTTCATCCAGAGCCTCCGTATGAGTGAAATATAGGTACTTTATAATGACTATTTTGATTTGTCAAATAAAAACACTCAATAAATGCCTATGATCGGCTTGCCGGAAATCGCGCCGTACAGCAGCGGAGCCCCTCTCGCACAGCAGCGCGCGGCCTGCCCGACAGGGAGGATTGTATTTCGGACCAGGCTTGGCGTTTGCATCTTCCCCTGGTTATCCTCAACTAAGTAAACTCGATTCGGACTAGCATTCATGGGGGGAAATATGGATTACAGACGATTGGGCTCCGCAGGCATCAAAGTATCGACACTGTCGCTCGGGTCCTGGGTGACCTACGGAAATCAGGTCGACGTGGACGCCGCGGCTTCGATGATCAAGGCCGCCTACGACTCCGGCGTCAATTTCTTCGACAATGCGGAAGTCTACGCGGCGGGCGAATCCGAACGCATCATGGGCGCGGCCTTCCGCAAGCTGGGCCTGCGCCGCGGTTCCTGGCTCATTTCGACCAAGCTGTACTGGGGCCTCAACGAAGGTCCGAACGAAAAGAATACGCTCAACCGCAAATACCTCATCGAGGCCATGGAGGGAAGTCTCAAGCGCCTGGGCATGGACTATGTCGATTTCGTCCTGTGCCACCGCCCCGATTCCGATACTCCGATCGAGGAGACGGTCTGGGCCATGAACGACATCGTGGCCTCGGGCAAAGCCCTTTACTGGGGCACGAGCGAATGGTCGGCCGAGCAGATCCGCGAAGCCTGGGAAGTGGCCGACAGGCGGAATCTGCGCAAGCCCCAGATGGAGCAGCCGGGCTACAACATGCTCAACAGGGCCAAGGTCGAAAAGGAATTCGCGCGTCTCTACGACGGCATCGGGTTGGGGCTCACCACATTCAGCCCGCTCGCATCGGGCCTGTTGTCGGGTAAATATTCGAAAGGCATTCCCGAAGGTTCGCGATTCGCCCTGCAGGGTTTCGACTGGCTCAAAAAGCGCTACTACAATCCCGAGACCATCACGTGCGTAGCCGCCCTCGACGCGGTGGCCAAGGACCTGGGCTGCACGATGTCCCAGCTGGGTATCGCCTGGTGCGCGCACAATCCCCACGTCAGCACTGTCATCACAGGCGCGAGCCGCATCGAACAGCTCAAGGAAAACATGGGCGCCCTGGACGTACTGCCCAAGCTCACACCCGAGGTCATGACGCGCATCGACACGATCCTGGAGCCCATCCTGGCCAAGGTGTCCTGACGGATCGGACAGGATAACAGGATTGTGCCGCTGTGCTCCCGCGCAAACCGGCCCTGCCTGTTCTGTTATCCTGTCACTCCTGGGTCTTGGTACCCCTGCCAATTCTGGAATCCTGTTATCCTGTCACTCTCGCCCGCCCCGTAACCCGCCGGTTTTCGCGGCGCATCGCGGCAACCGGAATTTCTCGAGCGATTGACAGGTAATGCAGAACCGATGGATTATCAAATACTGATCGAGGCCCATCGGGAGCGACTCTATGCATCATGCGCTAAAAAAGATAAAGGAATCGGAAAATTCACCTCTCTACAAACTTGTGTACACCAAGCTCCGCGAAGCCATTTTAAACGGCCAACTTTCCCCCGGAACCAAACTGGTCGAACAGACGATATCGTCGCAGATGGCCATCAGCAAAACTCCTGTGCGTGAAGCGATACGGGAGCTTGCCCAGGAAGGCCTCATCTCCTTCAAGGCGCGCCGGGGCATTTCGGTCATCGATTTTACGGAAAAAGATATCGACGAGCTGGTGACGCTGCGGGC
>JBDKUJ010000265.1:0-4832 GCA_039679665.1 Rectinema sp.
CCAGAGTGAGGCCGAATCGCTCCGCCAGGGCAATCTGCGCTTTGAACAGCTCGATTTGCGCTTCGGGCGGAGCGTCCATATGATGGTAATCCAGACCGCATTCGCCGAGAGCCACGCATTCGGGACGTGAAAGGTCGCGTTCCAGAAGCCCCAGCGAAGCATCGACATCGCGGAAGGCTTCTTTTCCCGGCCATAAACCCGCCGTGAACCGGACGAACGGATGCGTGCCGTAGCGCTCGATGCGTCCGTCCAGATCGCCCGGATCCACACCGATGTCGACGATGAAAGGCTCAAGCCCTGCGGCAAAAGCCTGAGTCGCCCCCGGCACCGACCTCTGCGCGGCGGCATAGGCTTCGAACAGCGCATCGAGCGCATTCCGCCCCAGCCGCCGCGCTATGCCGTCCAGGTGGGCATGAGGATCGCTGTACGGCATCATTGCGCCGGCTTTTCCGTGGCGAAAACGAGCGCGCCGCCGGATTCGGAAACGCGCACCGTATCGCCCTCGCCGATGCGACCCGCAAGCAAGTCCATGGCCATCGGATTTTCGAGAAGCGATTGCACAGCCCTCTTGAGGGGCCTTGCCCCGAAGCGGGGATCGTTTCCGGACTCGGCGATGAAATCGCGGGCGGCGGGTTCGACCACGAGAGCGACCGAGCGGACTTCCATCCTCTGCGCCAGTTCTGCGATGCGCAGATCGGCGATGCGCCGGATCATTTTCCTGTCGAGCCGCTCGAAAAGCACGGTCTCGTCGATCCGGTTGAGAAATTCGGGCTTGAAATGCGCCTTCAGCAGAGAATCCACATCCTTGCGGACTTCATCCATGCTGTCGGCTTCCAGAATCAGGTCCGAGCCTATGTTGCTCGTCATGATGATGATGGAATTCCTGAAGTCCACGACTCTGCCCTGCCCGTCCGTTAGGCGGCCGTCGTCGAGCACCTGCAGAAGGACATTGAACACGTCCGGATGCGCTTTTTCGATCTCATCGAAGAGAATGACCGAATAAGGCCTGCGCCGTACGGCTTCGGTGAGCTGGCCGCCCTCATCGTATCCCACATAGCCGGGGGGAGCGCCGATGAGGCGGGACACGGAATGCTTTTCCATGTATTCGCTCATGTCGATTCGCGTCAGGGCTTTTTCGTCGTTGAACAGGAATTCCGCGAGCGCCTTGGCGAGTTCGGTCTTGCCTACGCCGGTGGGCCCCAGAAAAATAAATGAACCCTGCGGGCGACGCGGATCGGAAAGGCCCGCCCGGTTGCGCCTGATGGCGTCGGACACGGCACGGAGCGCCGCATCCTGGCCGACCACACGCTCCGCGAGCCGCTTTTCCAGGTCGACGTATTTCTGCGCTTCGCCTGAAAGCATTTTCGCCACGGGAATGCCCGTCCAGGCCGATACGACGCGCGCGATATCCTCTTCCGACACTTCCTCGCGCAGAAGCCTCGAATCCGGACCTGGGCCGGACTCGGCGGCGGACAGCGTGTCGAGTTTTTTCTGCGCTTCCAGAAGCCGGCCGTATTTTATCTCGGCGGCTTTGTTGAGATCGCCCTCGCGCACGAAGCGTTCGGATTCGAGCTTGAGTTCCTCGATATTCTGCTTGAGCCCGCGCAGTTCTTCGATCCGCGCTTTTTCCTTTTCCCAGCGGAGGCGCATCGCATTGCGTTCGGAAGTGAGTTCGGCGATTTCGCGTTCCAGTTTTTCCAGTCGCTCGATCGAAGCGGGGTCGGTTTCCTTTTTGAGGGACTGCGCCTCCATCCGCAACTGGACCAGCCGCCTTTCGATGCGATCGAGCTCCGTGGGCTGGCTTTCGATTTCCATTTTGAGTCTGGATGCCGCCTCGTCGACGAGGTCGATGGCCTTGTCGGGCAGGAAACGGCTGGTTATGTAGCGGTCGGAAAGCACCGCCGCCGCGATGAGCGCTTCGTCGCGTATGCGCACGCCGTGATGCACTTCGTAGCGTTCCTGCAAGCCGCGAAGAATCGCGATGGTCGATTCGACGGAAGGCGCCTCGCAGAGCACGGGCTGGAAGCGGCGTTCCAGGGCTGCATCTTTTTCGATGTGTTTGCGGTACTCGTCCAGCGTCGTGGCGCCCACGACATGCAATTCGCCCCTGGCCAAAGCGGGTTTGAGCAGGTTCGAAGCGTCCATCGCGCCTTCCGCGGCGCCGGCGCCCACGAGCGTGTGGAGTTCGTCGATGAAGAGAATGATGCGGCCGTCGGATTTCTGGATTTCTTCGATGACGGCCTTGAGCCTTTCCTCGAATTCCCCCCGGAATTTTGCCCCGGCGATCAGAGAGCCCAAATCCAGGGCAAGGAGGCTCTTCCCCTTGAGACTGTCGGGCACATCGCCGGACACGATGCGTCGCGCCAGTCCTTCGACTATCGCGGTCTTGCCGACGCCGGGCTCGCCGATCAGGACCGGATTGTTTTTGGTGCGCCTGGAAAGGACCTGCATGACACGCCGTATTTCTTCGTCGCGCCCGATGACCGGGTCGAGTTTATCCGCCCGGGCCAGGGCGGTGAGATCGCGGCAATAGCGTTCCAGAACGCGATATTTTTCTTCGGCTTCCTGATCGGTGACCCGGCGGTTTCCCCGCACGGATTTGAGCGCTTCGAGGATACGCTCCTTGCTCACGCCCTGCGCGGTCAGAAGTTTGACCGCCGCACCGTCGCCCGAGAGAATTCCGAGCAGAATATGCTCGGACGCGACGAATTCGTCCTTCAGGGCAGCCGCTTCAGCCTCGGCCTTGGACAGCGCCTTGGAAGCGGCGGGCGACAGATACAGCTGCGCCGCGTCGCCGTATGCCTTGGGCATGCGCGCGATCTGATCGGTCAGGCCTTTTTCGAGGCTCGATCTGTCGGCGCCGATGCGGTCGAGAACGGCCGGCACGACGCCTTCTTCCTGGGTCAGGAGCGCGTAGAGCAGGTGCTCGACCTCGACATTGGGATTGTCGCGCGTGCGCGCAAGCCCCGTGGCATCGCGCACCGCTTCCTGCGCTTTGAGAGTAAAACGGTCGTAGTTCATATAGTGTCCTTGCCTTTAAAAATACGTAGCTTCGCGGCGCGGGGCAAGCGTTGCGCGCTCCGCTTCCCCGACGGAAACGGAGCACTGGCGAGCCGGGAAGCGCTCTGCTAGGATCGTCCCATGGACGAAAATTTCAAGGCAGTGATTTTGCACGGATTCAGCAATGAAGAGGCTCTGGCGATAATGCGCGCGGCCAAGGCGGGGGTCCCTTCGGCCGCGGATGCCGCATTCGCGACTACGACCGCGACGAACTTCGAGTGGAAGGTTTCATACCTTGTCGAGCATCTGGAGGAAGAGCATGCAGGCATGAAGGCGGCCCTGGCAGCGAGAGGAATGGGAAAGACCAAGGGCTGAACGCCTGGGGTCTGGAAGCCGGAGCGCGAACGTCAGTCGGCGTCGAAGTCGGGAATCTTCTTTTTCATGCCCACGACGAAATCCTCGCCGGTGCAGCCCTCCTTGAGGGCGATGAACACGACATTGTCGCGGCCGGAGATGGTTCCGAGGACTTCTTCGAGACCCATGTTGTCGATGGCGAGGGCTACCGAATCGGAGTGGCCGGAAAAAGTGCGCACGACGACGAGCCCCGCGTTCCAATCCACCGACACATAACCGCGCATGAAATCCTGGATATGATGGCGTTCGGACTCGCGGCGCTCCTCGTCGGAGGGGACCGTATAATAATAGCCATTGTGCCCGTCGGACACTTTGGCGACCTTGAGGTACTTGAGATCCCGCGACAGGGTGGCCTGCGTGACGTTGTAGCCTTCTTCAGACAATATCTGGAGGAGTGTATCCTGCGAATCGACGCGGCGCGACTTGATGAGGCCCCGCACCACCTTGAGGCGTTCCATTCTTTCTTTCATAGGAGAGGGACTCCCTGTCGAAAATCGTACGATATTTAGTATCCCACGGAAAGCCGATATGCACAAGGTCTTGCATTTCAGACGGCCTGTGACGATTGGCGACGGTTTACGGCAGTTTCGGTAACTTCGGGCACCCTGTTGCCCCAATGGCCGTCGTGGCGCTAGGCTCGGAGCATGGCGGACACATCGAATCGGGGTACCTGGGAAGCGCAGATGAGGGAGCGCGTCGCCTCTCTCCCCGATTCCCCGAAAGAAACCCTCGTGCGCCGGCTCCGCGAAGAAAAAGCCCTGCCCTTCGCCGCCACCGGATATTGGCTCGGCCTTGCGGACGAAAGCCCCGATCGCTGCCGGACGGACGCGCACGGCATACCTCTCGACCCGATCCTCGCCCAGGCCATCCCGTCCCAGGCAGAATTCGAAGAAAAGCCCTGCGACGCCGCCGATCCGCTCGGCGAAAGCGGCCATTCCCCCTCTCCCCGGCTCGTACACCAATACCGGTCACGCATTCTCCTGCGCGTCACCGGGGAATGCCCGGTTTTCTGCAGGCACTGTTTCAGGCGTTCCCTTTTATCCTCCGAACGCGGCTTCATGAACGAAATCGCCCTGGAAAGCATGGAGCGCTATCTCGAAATCCACGATGAAGTGAGGGAAGTCCTCGTTTCGGGCGGCGATCCCCTCACCGCTTCCGACGACAAACTCGAGGATCTATTCGACAGAATGAGGCGCTCAAGACCGGGCATCATGATCCGACTCTGCACCCGCGCTCCCGTCACTCTGCCGGACCGCGTGACCGACGGGCTCGTCTCGATGCTTCGTCGCTACAGACCTTTGCGGGTTGTCATACAGACCAATCATCCCCGGGAACTGTCACCGGAATTCGACGCTGCGATCGGCCGAATCCTGGATGCGGGAATTCCCGTCCGGAGCCAGTCGGTGCTCCTGCGCGGC
>JBDKUJ010000266.1:0-1849 GCA_039679665.1 Rectinema sp.
CTGCGCTCGACGGGAGGAAGCATGCGCGCTTGCGCTTCCTGCACGGACGGATATATGCCGGCGACGACTGCGGCGAACATCGCCGCTCCCAGGGCGACCGACTGCTCGCTCCGGATTATATCGATCGGCATGCCGAGCACGTCGGCGACGATCTGTATGACGAGGGGCGATTTTTTGGCCACGCCGCCGATGGCGATTATCCGGTCTATCGCTACACCCTCGTTCCGGAAACGCTCGACGATCGCGCGCGTGCCGTATGCCGTCGCTTCCATGAGCGCCCGGTAGATTGCAGGCGCCGTCGTGCCGAGCGTCAGCCCGACAATGGCACCTTTAAGGAGCTGGTTTGCGTCGGGCGTCCTGCGGCCGTTGAGCCAGTCGAGCGCGAGAACCGTCGAGCCGGCAGGATCGATGGTTTCCGCTTCCTTTTCGAGCGCGACCATCAGCCTTGCCTCCATTGCCTCGGCAATGGAGGCTTTCGTTTTTCCGTCCACCCCGCCGATGCCCGGTAGTACCGTTTCCAGCGGCCAGGACAGCAATTTCTTGAACCACGCGAAGACATCGCCGAAGGCGCTCTGTCCGGCTTCGTATCCGAGCATGGACGGGATGATCGATCCGTCGACCTGACCGCAGATGCCGCCGACCAGCCGCTCGTGCGCGCCTTGGGGGGGGCTCACAATCATGTCGCAGGTGCTCGTACCCATGACCTTCACGAGAACACCTTCCTTCACGCCTCCGCCCACGGCGCCCATGTGCGCATCGTAGGCACCGACCGCTACGGGAATGCCCGCGGGCAGATGAAGCTTCTCCGCCCATTCCGGCGTCAGGCGGCCGCAGGCTTTGTCGCTCGTCCATGTCGTCGAGCCAAGTGTCGCCCTGATGCGGGGAAGGGCCGGATGGAGAAGAGCGAAAAACTCGGCCGAAGGATAGCCGCCGAATTCGGCATGCCACATGGCCTTATGCCCCATCGCACAGCGGCTGCGCCTGATGTCGGACGCGCCCTTCGTCCCCGTGAGGAGGGCGGGCATCCAGTCGCAGTGTTCCACAAAGGAATACGCGGCGGCCTCCACCCCCGGATTCGTCCTGCACACATGCAGGATTTTTGCCCAGAACCACTCCGACGAATAAATCCCGCCTTCGTATTTCGTGTAATCTTCCCCGCCCCAGCTTTTCGCCGCATGGTTGATCGCCGCGGCTTCGTCCGTGGCGCTGTGGTCTTTCCACAGTATGAACATCGCATCGGGATCGCAGGCGAACTCCGGAGACAGCGACAATGGAGCCCCCGCGGCGTCCACCGCGCAGGGTGTCGACCCGGTCGTGTCGATCGCGATTCCCTTTATCGAGGCGAGGACATCCTTCCCGACCAAGGCGAGGAGTTTGTCCATGACCACGGCGAGGGACTCGATGTAATCCAGCGGATGCTGCCTGAAAACATTCTTCCCCGGATCGCAGAAGCGCCCTTTCGACCAGCGCGGATATTCCGACACCGCACCGGCTACCTCATGCCCGTCGTCCGCGCTTATCACCACAGCGCGGCAGGAGTCCGTACCATAATCGATGCCGAGAACCGGATTCACGCAGAATGTATGCGCCATTGTTCCACCTCCACACTTCAGGGAAGGTTTTCCCTGACATATATGTCGATCGGGACGACACTCTCTTTTTCAACCGCCTGCTGAAGCGCCACATGCCGGTAGAGCCTGTAGATGCCCTCGTAGGTCTGATATTCCGGACGCTGCGAAAGAATGCAATCGATCATGCCGGATCGAAGCCTGAGCCCGTTTTCCGGCACCAGGTCATAGCCAACGACAGCGATATGGTCCGTATTTTTTCCATTCACGTATGAAGCCAC
>JBDKUJ010000267.1:0-2308 GCA_039679665.1 Rectinema sp.
GCATTTCCTCCTTGCAGGGCGGACACCAGGAAGCCCAGAAATTGAGAAGCACGACATTCCCTTTGGCCACCGAGCGCGAGGCTTTGCCGCCGGAGAGGGTTTCGACGGAGAAATCTTTCATGACATAGGGTTCGTCGAATACAAAAAAGCCGAGTTTTTCGAGTTTGTCAGCATACCACTGGCGAGGCGTCGATGCGGCGACAGGCAGCAGGATTGCAACGCCGAGGAGAAGCGCGGCGAAAATGGCGATGGTTTTCCGGATTCTCATTGAACTTCCTTGGATGAACAATATGAAAAATCTAATATATCTATGGTGCCGATGCAAGCGGTAGCCGGTGCCGGGCGATTTTCGCTATCATAGAATCGTCGGGTCCGCCGGCGAATACGCAAGGAGATTGCATGAAAAGTCTTATCCGCGGTGACGAAGAAGAACAGGAAGAGCCGAAGAATGTGGCCAAAAAACCTGACGACGCTCTGGCCGAGCGGTTTCTCAAGACGAGGACGATCCTGCTCACCGGCGAGATCGAAAAAGAATCGGCCGAACGTACGATCCGGCAGCTTCTGCTCCTGGAAAGCCTGTCTTCCGAACCGGTAACCATCCTGATCGATTCGCCCGGCGGCGATGTCTATGCGGGTTTTTCCATTTTCGACATGATCCGCTTCGCCAAAGTGCCCGTGACCATAGTGGGCATGGGGCTTGTGGCCAGCGCGGCGGCTCTCGTGCTGCTCGCGGTTCCCGCGGAACGCCGTTTCGGCTTGCCCAACTCTTCGTATCTGATCCACCAGCCGCTCTCCGGTGTGCGGGGCGTGGCTACGGAGATCGAGATCGCCGCGCGCGAACTCGAAAAAACCCGAACGCGCATCAACGAAATCATCTCCAGGGAAACGGGCCAGTCCGCCGAACGTGTCGCCAAGGACACGGACCGCGATTATTGGCTGGACGCCAGAGAAGCCGTCGCATATGGTCTGATCAGCAAAATCGTGACGAAAAGGGACGAATTGCCCCTCTGATCCTGAATCGCCGCGGGTCGGCGCGCGCGTTGCATGGACGGAGGATGTCATGCGAAACGCGCGCGCGATTACCTTAGTCGTTCTGGCCGTCTTCGTACTCTGCGGCGCCCGCTGCACTTTGCCTGGTTCTGGTCGGGGCGATGATTCGCTCCTCGTCATCAGCTACAATGCCCACAATCTTTTCGACGACATCGATACCGGTCGCGAGTACCCCGAATTCGACATGGACTCGGGCAAATGGAGTTCCGCCGCTTACCGCAGGCGGCTGGACGCCTTGCATGAAGCGGTATCTTCACTCGTGCCCGAGGGCGGTGCCGGGCCTGATATCCTGTGTCTCGAGGAAATCGAGAGCGGAAAAGTGCTCGAAGACCTGGCCGAAGGGCCTTTCCGGAAATCGGGCTATCGCTCGGTCGCATGGGGCGGGCCCGATGAAAGTCCCATCAGATGCGGCATCCTTTCCCGCCTGCCGCTGCTTTGGACCCGCTGCCATTCGGTAACGGACACATGGGGCTTCGGGCGGGGCAGGGATCTGCTCGAAGCGGCCTTCGACCGCGGTGCCGGGGACCCCTTGATAGTCTTCGTCTGCCATTGGAAATCCCGCAAGGAAGGTCCGGAAAAAACCGAAGAAGCCCGACGGCAGGCCGGCGCGCTGCTTTCAGGCAGGATAAGCGAAATCCTGGACTCCAACCCGGAAGCCTTGATCGTGGTATGTGGTGATTTCAACGAGTCGCCGGACGAATTCGAACGTCGGGGAGGAGTGTATCCGACTGCGTTCATGCCTGAATCGGAATTCGGCCGGGGACCGGAAGGAGCGCTCTATCTGACGGGGGTGCAGAAAAACGCGGGCATTCCGGAAAGGGTTCCGCTTTTGTACAGCCCCTGGTTTGGCGCGGAAGGGTACAGCTATCGCTTCGACGGTGAAATGGAACGCCTTGACGGGTTCCTTCTTTCGCCCGGGCTATGCGACGGAAAGGGACTCGATTTTGCAGGATTCAGCGTGGCGGACGCGGTTTTCCTGTTCGATCCGGAGGGAAACCCGATGGGTTGGAACGGCGTGTCGGGGTATTCGGACCATCTGCCGATTGCGTTGCGTTTGTCGGGGTGAGGGCGGGCTTACCGCTTTTCGGAGCGCACCGGGAAAGCGATGGAATCGTTCGCTATTGTCCGTTGCGCGGCTAAGGAGTACACTGTTGCGAATGGCCAATGCCGGTCCCCTCATAGTACAGAGCGATCTGACCGTACTTCTCGATGTCCACGACCCCGACTTCGAGGAGGCCCGGGCTGCGCTTGGTGTGTT
>JBDKUJ010000268.1:0-2333 GCA_039679665.1 Rectinema sp.
GCTTCCAGGGCGGGGCGCATCGACGGATCGTAGAAGCGGAGCGAATACCCCGGCGCGAGAGGAGCCCTTGCCCGCAGTGCGGCAAAATCCAGGTTCGCCAGGTTCGCGGCCACGTCATGTTCGTCGCCCGAAGCCGCGTATCCGCGCGATTCCAGCAGCGCGATGAGGGCCTTCGAGGAGATTGCTCCGTCCAGCGGGGCTCCGGGGAAAAAGTGGCAGGTGTCGCCGCCCAGCATGATTTTGCCGGCTCCCCGCAGACCGAGCCATGATTCCGCGGCGTCGAAGAGGGCATTACCTATGCCCCTGCCCGAGAAGGCTTCGTCCGCCACGACAAAGGAAATGTGGCCGCAGGGTTGCGGCGCCTTTGGGCCAGTCTTGGCGAGCAGGTATCCGACGGCACGCGCGCCATCCGAAAACGCTCCAAAGAGCGCGCATTCCCCGCGTTCCATCGAAAGCTGCTGGAGATAGAGCCTTTCTTCGAGAGGGAAACGGTCACCCAGCCTGCCGTTCCATAGTGAGACGAGGTCGCGCGCCGCCGCCTGTGGATCGATGGGTTTGACGATCATGGATCGGATTGTAGCACCGATCGGCGTGCCGGACAGTGCCGGGCTGCGCTGCCCGGGATGATGGTGTTCCACGCCCGGGTCCGCTCAGGCGACATGGGTGGGAGAAATCTGCTATAGTCGCGCCATGGCAACGACCTATGACGACAAGAAAATAATCTACACGATGTATCGCGTTTCCCGCCGGCACGGCGTCAAACAAGTACTCAAGGACATAAGCCTGTCCTATTATTACGGCGCCAAGATCGGCGTCATCGGCCTCAACGGATCGGGAAAATCGAGCCTTCTGCGCATCATGGCGGGCGTCGATACCGAATTCGGCGGCGAAGTTTCCTGCGCGCCCGGCTACAGCATCGGGTATCTCGAGCAGGAACCGCATCTTCAGGCGGGAAAGACGGTCCGCGAGGTCGTGTCCGAGGGCGTCCAGGAAATAGTCGACCTTCTGGCCGAGTTCGACCGCGTCAACGAAGCCTTCGGCGATCCGGACGCCGATTTCGACAAATTGGCCGACAAGCAGGCCAAGCTCCAGGAAAAACTGGATGCGTCCGAAGCCTGGGATCTCGATACGAGGCTCGATTTCGCCATGGACGCCCTGCGCTGTCCCCCCGCCGACCAGCTCGTGGACCACCTCTCGGGCGGCGAGCGCCGCCGCGTCGCCCTGTGCCGCCTTCTCCTCAAGAAACCCGACATCCTCCTCCTCGATGAGCCCACCAACCACCTCGACGCCGAAACCGTCGCCTGGCTGGAGCGCCATCTGCAGAGCTACGCCGGTACGGTTATCGCCGTAACCCACGATCGCTATTTTCTGGACAATGTCGCCGGCTGGATCCTCGAACTGGATCGCGGCGAAGGCATCCCCTGGAAGGGCAATTATTCGTCCTGGCTCGACCAGAAGCGGAAGCGGCTCGAACAGGAGGAAAAAGGCGAATCCGAGCGAGCGCGCACGCTCGCCCGCGAGCTCGAATGGATCGGCCTGAGCCCCAAGGGCAGGCACGCCAAGAGCAAGGCGCGCATCGAGCGCTACGAAAAGCTGCTTGCCGAAGACGGGCGCGAGAAGGTCAAGGACACGAAGATCGTCATTCCCGCCGGGCCGCGCCTGGGCAATGTGGTGATCGAAGCGAAAGGCCTGGCCAAATCCTTCGACGACAAACTGTTGTTCGCCGACCTCGAATTCGAAGTGCCGCCGGGAGCGGTGGTCGGTTTGATCGGGCCGAACGGCGCGGGCAAGACCACGCTGCTCAAGATGATCACCGGGAAAGAATCGATCGATTCCGGTTCGATCCGGCTGGGCGACACCGTCAAGCTGGCCTATGCCGACCAGATGCGCGATCGCCTGGACCCGGAAAAGACGGTGTGGGAACAGCTTTCGGACGGCCTCGACCTGATCGTGCTCGGCGGAAAGCGCGAGATCAACAGCCGCGCCTACTGTTCATGGTTCAACTTTTCCGGCGCGGACCAGCAGAAAAAAGTCGGCACCCTGTCGGGCGGCGAGCGCAACAGGCTCAACATGGCCCTCATGGTCAAGGAAGGGGCGAATGTACTCCTTCTGGACGAGCCGACGAACGACCTCGACGTAAACACGATGCGTGCCCTGGAGGAAGCCCTGGACGGCTTCGCGGGCGCGGCCCTCGTGGTGAGCCACGACCGCTGGTTCCTCGACCGTGTCTGTACGCACCTCCTGGCCTTCGAAGGCGACTCGAAAGTGCGCTGGTTCGACGGCAACTGGTCCGAGTACGCCGAGTGGCGCCGCGCCGAACTGGGCGTGGACGC
>JBDKUJ010000269.1:0-2542 GCA_039679665.1 Rectinema sp.
TGGCGCATGGTGGATGCGTCGAATCCCGAATCTTTCCATTCCGGACCGAGTATCCAGGGCAGGACCGATCGCGCGGCGCCGTTCGAATAGGAGCCGCTGAGGTTGCAGCAGCCGCCCGTCGCGTTGAGATAACGGCCCGAAAGGGCTTCGGTGTCATGCAGGGCGCCTGTCGAGCCTGCGCTCGCAAGACGAAGAATCGAGTCCGCGCCATGCCTGGCGCGTATGTCGCCCAACCTGCGCGTAACCAGGTCAAGCGCCTCATCCCATGATGCTTCCCTGAACTGGCCTGAGCCGCGCGGCCCCGTGGCGATGAGGGGAACGCGAAGCCGCTTCGGGGAGTAATGAAAAGCGGGAAGCTCGTATCCCTTGCGGCAACCGCGGATATACCGGCCCGAGGACGGATTGTGGGAGATCCGGACTACCCTTCCCGATTCGACAGTGGCGAGGAGGGGGCATGCATCGCCCCCGCAATCGTGTCCGCAAAATACCGGCTTTATTCCGTCGCATAGCGTGCCCATGCCAGGCATGATTGCCCGCCCGCACGGCGCGTTGTCAAGCGAAATTACGCCCGGCGCGCCGTAAAACGAGTGTATGGCCGGTCATTTCCGGCGGCGGATCACGCCCGCCCGCCTCATTGCCCCAGCGCGATTTCCAGCACTTCCTCCATCCTCTCGACCGGATGGAAGGTAATGCCCTTTTTGACGTGCGCGGGGATATCGTCCAGATCCTTTTCATTGGCCGCGGGGATGATGATGTCGCGAATTTTGTTGCGCCGCGCCGCAACCGTCTTTTCTTTCAGGCCGCCGATGGGCAGCACCTGACCGGTGAGCGACAGTTCGCCCGTCATCGCCATATGGCTCTTGATCTTCTTCTGCAGCACCAGCGACACGAGAGCCGTCGCCATGGTG
Source organism: Rectinema sp. (assembly GCA_039679665.1). Lineage (GTDB taxonomy): Bacteria > Spirochaetota > Spirochaetia > Treponematales > Rectinemataceae > JBDKUJ01. Next base: position 909 of record JBDKUJ010000269.1, read on the forward strand.
ATGCCCGCGGAAGGACCGTCTTTGGGCGTCGCCCCTTCGGGAATATGGAGATGGATCTGCCTTCCTTCAAAGTAGTCGGCGCCGATGTCGTAACGGGAAGCGGCGATATGGCGGACCCATGTGTAGGCGATGCCCGCCGATTCCTGCATGACATTGCCCATCTGACCGGTGAGCTTGAAGCCTTCCTTGCCGGGATTGGCCACCGCTTCGATTATGAGCGTATCTCCACCCATGCTGGTCCATGCGAGACCCACCGTCATACCGGGCCTGGAGGCTTTTTTGATGTCGTCATCCCGGAACAGGGGCTTGCCCAGGTATTTCTGGACTGCCTGTTTGTCGATGACGAATTTTTCCTTCGCCTTGTTCTCAAGGACGATGGTCCTGGCGAGTTTCCGGTGAATTTTGTCGAGCGCTTTCTCGAAATTCCTTACTCCCGCTTCGCGCGCATAGCATTCGGCGATGTTGAGAAGCGCATCCCTCGTATATTTCACCTGCGTCTTTTTGATGCCGTTTTTCGCCAGGCTCTTGGGAATGAGGTAATTCCGCGCAATTTCGAGTTTTTCGCTGTCCACATAACCCGGCAACTGAATCACTTCCATCCGGTCGATGAGCGGTGCGGGAACCGAGTCGAGGGTATTGGCGGTGCAGATGAAAACCACGTTCGAGATGTCGAAAGGCAAATCGAGATAGTGGTCGCGGAAGGAAAAGTTCTGCTCCGGATCCAGCGCCTCGAGGAGCGCGCTGGAAGGGTCGCCCTGATAGGAGACACCCATTTTGTCGATCTCGTCGATCATGAACACCGGATCACGCTGTTTGGTGATTTTGAGCCCCTGCACGATCTTGCCGGGCAGAGCTCCGACGTAAGTCCGGCGATGCCCTTTGATCTCGGCTTCGTCGCGCATGCCGCCCACCGAAAAACGGAAAAATTCCTTGTTCAACGCTTTGGCGATCGATCGGCCTACACTGGTCTTGCCTACTCCCGGCGGCCCCACGAGACAGAGGATCGAACCTTTCGAGTCCTTCTTGAGCTTGCGCACGGCGAGGTACTCGACGATGCGGTCCTTGACGTCCTTGAGGCCGTAGTGGTCCGCCTCGAGCTGGGCCTGCGCTTTGGCGAGGTCGAAGTCGGAGGCCATCCTGCTTCTCCACGGCAGCGAGCTGACGAGGTCGAGCCAGTTGCGCGTCACCATGTATTCGCTCGATGAAGTGTCCATCAGGTTGAACTTCTCGAGTTCCTGATCGACCTGTTCCTTCACTTCGCCTTCGAAACCGAAAGATTCGATCCGCTCCTTGAACTTGTTGTAGTCGGAGCTGCGGGCATCGGTGGGCATGCCCAGTTCCTGCTTGATCGCCTTCAGTTCTTCCTTGAGGAAATAGTCGCGCTGACTCTTTTCGATCTTTTCGTTGATCTCGGCCTGCACTTTTTTCTGGATGCGCAGGAGTTCCTGTTCCTTCTTGATGAAGATAAAAACCTTTTCCATGCGCTCCCGCACGTCGAGAGTCTCCAGGATTTTCTGCTGTTCCTTCTTGTCGATATTCAGGATGCTGGTTATAAAATCGGCGATCTTGCCCGGATGATCGATATTGATCATATTGAGGCGCATTTCTTCGGAAAACAGGGGATTGTTCTCCGA
>JBDKUJ010000270.1:0-2232 GCA_039679665.1 Rectinema sp.
CGGGGAATCGCAGGCAGACGGGCGGCTTCGTTCAGAAAAATCATCATCTGCGAAATGGCGGTGTTGAAATTCAGGGCTGCCGTGTCGTTGCTGACCTTTTTGATGGTCTTGTGCAGCAGCTTGAGGAAGGCTCCCTCGGGCGGCGCTTCGTCCAGCGGCCTTTCCGACAGTCCCCATGCTTTTTCGAGGAAGCGGCTCACGCCGATGAGCCCGGCTGTCGCCCAGGGCTTGGAGACTTCGAACGGACCCATGAACATTTCATAGACGCGCATCGAGTCGGCGCCGAACTCGCGGATGATGTCGTCCGGATTGACGACATTGCCCTTGCTCTTGGACATCTTCTGGTTGTCCTCGCCCAGGATCATGCCCTGGTTCACGAGGCGCAGGAAGGGCTCGTCGGTGTTCACCACGCCGATGTCGAAGAGAACCTTGTGCCAGAATCGGCTGTACAGCAGATGCAGAACGGCATGCTCGGCGCCGCCCACATACAGGTCGACCGGCATCCAGTACTCGATCCTGGCCGGATCGGCGAAGGTTCGCGAGTTGTGCGGGTCGAGATAACGCAGGTAATACCAGCATGAGCCAGCCCACTGGGGCATGGTGTTGGTTTCGCGCTTGGCGGGCCCGCCGCAATGCGGACAGGTCGTGTTTACCCACTCGGGGATGTTGGCCAGAGGCGATTCGCCCGAACCGGTGGGCGTATAGCTTTTCACTTCGGGAAGCTTGAGGGGCAGATCTTTTTCGTCAATGGCCACGATACCGCATTTCTCGCAGTGGACGAGGGGGATCGGCTCGCCCCAGTATCGCTGGCGGCTGAAGAGCCAGTCGCGGAGCTTGAAATTGACCGCTTTCCTGCCGATGCCGCGCTCTTCGAGCCGGGCGGTGATGGCGCGGATCGCTTCGGGCGTGGACAGGCCGTCGAATTCGCCCGAATTGACGGCGAAACCGTCGGCCGCCGTGCATGCTTCAGGCGTACCGTCGAAAGGACCGGTTTCGCCGGTCGCCGCCACAACCTTGACTATGGGCAGGCCGAAAGCCTTGGCGAAGTCCCAGTCGCGCTCATCGTGCGCGGGAACGGCCATGATGGCGCCCGTTCCGTAGGAGATCAGGACGTAATCGGAAATCCAGACGGGGATCTGTTTCCCCGTCAACGGATTGATCGCGTAGGCGCCGGTAAAGACGCCCGTTTTGTCCTTGGCGAGATCGGTGCGCTCGAGGTCGCTCTTCCTGGCGGCCGCCTCGACGTATGCGTTTACCGCCTGCCGCTGCCCTTCGCTCGTGATTTTCCCGACATAGGGATGCTCCGGCGAGAGCACCATGTAGGTGGCGCCGAACAGCGTGTCGGGGCGCGTCGTATAGATTTCCAGGTGATCGCCTTCGGCGATCACCTTTGCAGAATCGACGGACGCCGATTCTGCGCGCGGTGCAATCGCAAATCGCACCGTAGCGCCTTCCGACCTGCCGATCCAGTTGCGCTGCATGAGCTTGATGGGCTCGGGCCAGTCGACATGATCGAGCCCTTCGAGCAGGCGATCGGCATAGGCGGTGATCTTTAAGACCCACTGGCGGATACGCTTGCGCGTAACCTTGGTATGGCAGCGATCGCACTCACCATCTTTGACTTCTTCGTTCGCCAGTCCCGTCTTGCAGGAGGGGCACCAGTTGATGGGCATTTCCGCTTCGTACGCCAGACCGCGCTTGAAAAGCTGGAGAAAAATCCACTGAGTCCATTTGTAGTACTCTTCGTCGCTCGTGGAGACCTCGCGATCCCAGTCATAGGAAAACCCGAGCGCCTTGATCTGTTTCGTGAATCTTTCGATATTGGCTTTGGTGGTGACCGCCGGATGGGTCCCCGTCTGGATGGCATAATTCTCGGCCGGCAGGCCGAAGGCGTCGAAACCCATGGGATGCAGAACGTTGTAGCCGTTCATGCGAAGATAGCGGCAATAGATATCGGTGGCGGTATAGCCTTCCGGGTGGCCCACATGGAGACCCGCTCCGGAGGGATAGGGAAACATGTCGAGCACATAGCGCCGCTTTTCCTTGGGGAAAGCGGGATCCTCGACTGCGTGGAACGTATTTTCGCGCGCCCAGCGCTCCTGCCACTTTTTTTCAATCGCATCGAAGGGATATTTCGCCATGACGGAAGGCTCCTGGATGACCCCTGACGGGGCGCATTTCCAGTGATAGTAGCCGAGTCCGGCATCGGGCGGCAATGCCTCGTGCTTTACC
>JBDKUJ010000271.1:0-4199 GCA_039679665.1 Rectinema sp.
TTGAAAAAAAAACTTGCCGTTTTGCTTCGCGCCTGCGTATTCGTATGGAAAAAATCTCCCGCTGGCATGACGCTTGTCGCTTTTATTTCCCTCATTGACGGCCTGTTGCCGGCTTTTTCATTCATTCTGCTGCAAAAGCTCGTGGATGCGGTAATCGGCGGTGGCGCAGGCGCAGGCAAGAGCCCTTCCGTCGTAGGCCTGGGCGTTGCGTGGATACTCGTCATGATCGTCCAGTATACGATTTCCACGGTTATCACCTACGTGCTTGAAGTTACGAGGGGGCGTTGTACAAAAGACTTAAGCATGGAAATCTTGATCAAATCCGCGGGCATACAAGGTCTGGCGCATTTCGAAAGCAAGGAATTCCTGGACACAACTGACTGGCTCAGTTTTACCGACCGGTCGGTCGGTCCGTTCCTTTACCAACTCAATGACCTGATCAAGTATTTTTCAGGTTTCTTGTCGCTTTTCGCGTTGTTCGCAAGCTTTGAGCTATGGGTTTCCGCAGCCCTGACCTTATCGATCATTCCGAGCATTCTTATAGCGAAAAAAAGAGCTAACGAAAAATCCAGCCGCGAAAAAGCGCTGGAAGACTTGTCGCGCAGAGCATGGTATTACCGGCATACCGTTCTGACCTCCGAAGCTGCCAAGGAAATGAGGCTTTTTTCATTCAGCGCCCTGTTCAAAAAGAAGGCGTCCGGGGTTTTTAAAGAGATCGAAAACTTGAATCTGCGGTTCCAGCGCTTCTCCGCGGGCGGAGAGATACTCGGCACGAGTATCCGCGTCATTGCTGCGGGATTGATTTTCCTGTTCATGCTTTCCAGTGCCCGCGATGGACTTCTGTCGGCCGGTTCTTTCGCCATGCTTCTGCAGTCGCTGTTTCAGTTCTCTCTTAATCTACTTATGCTCGCCTTGGTCTGGACCTATATGCAGGGTTCCTACGATTATTTTGCGAAATTCTTCACATTTCTGGACATAAATGACACGATAGACCTGTCCCGCTCGAAACGGATACTTGTTGAGCCGGTCGATACGATACGCTTTGACGCTGTGTCCTTCAGGTATCCCGTGGGAACAGAAGTTCTGCGCCGCGTTTCGTTTACGCTGAACGCGGGCGATACGGTCGCCCTCGTGGGCGAAAACGGCGCTGGCAAATCGACCATCGTAAAACTGCTGATGCGCTTGTACGACCCGTGCGAGGGTGCAATCTATCTCAATGGTATCGATATCCGGGAATACGACATCGCTTCATATCGCGACAAAATTTCCGGCATTTTCCAGGATTACATGAAATATGATTTGACTCTGCTCGAGAACATATACGCAGATGAAGCTTCAAAACATGATGACCTGGGCGGTCTGCCCGACATCCTGTCGCCTGAGGACATAGGGAAATTGCCTGAGGGAGGACGGACGCTCTTGGGTACCGATTTCGGGGGCGTCGGACTTTCAGGAGGACAGTGGCAGAGAGTTGCGCTTTTACGCGGGCTTGTCAAACCTCACGAAGTTCTGCTCGTGGACGAGCCCACCGCCGCCATCGATCCCATCGAGGAATCCCGTGTGTTTGAGATGCTCTTTTCGCATACGAGCAGGATCACGTTCTTCGTGACGCACAGATTGGGCAGCATCAGAAAAGCCTCGAAAATAATCGTGCTTAAGGAGGGCAGCGTCATAGGGGACGGCGGGCATGATGAACTCATGGCGCACAACGACTATTACGCCCGACTGTATTCTGCGCAGGCCGACATGTACAAAGCGGAAAGGGGGGAAGAAGCGCCATCTGCGGAGGCATTATGAAATCTCCACTCATCCCTTCCCGACAGTAAGGAGACTCGCTTTTATTTTCCTGTCCCCTTATTCAGTAACGGCGCAGGTGCGCCCGCCCGCCAGTGCGACGAGCGCGTTGTAGGTGGTCGGGACGCCGGTCGCGTCGGTGCCGGCGGCCGGGTATACGGTCGGCCAGGCCGACAGGCTTTCGTCGATCCAGATCGTGGCGTCGTGTACGCCGTAGGGGCAGACGCCGCCGGGAGGACAGCCGGTGATCCGCACTGTTTCTTCCGCGTCGGCCATGCTGCATTTGAAACCGACCAGGGCCTTGAGGCGCGAGGAACTGACTTTTTTGTCGCCTGCGCAAAGGACGAGGTGATAGGAACCGTCCTTGGCGCGGAACAGCAGGGATTTCGCGATCTGTCCCACTTCGACACCGATGCGCTCTGCGGCGGCGGGAGCGGTCGGCGTCGATCCCGGCTCGAATTCCAGAGCCTTCAAACCGAGCCGTTCCAATTCTGCGCGAATTCTGTCGGGGATCATGGCCGGGTCCTGGATGCGGGCGAGTCGAGCCACATCTTCAGCATGGCCAGAGCTCTGTCCACGCTGCGGAATACGGGAACGCGGTGCTTTTCCAGCTCGCGGACCAGCGGATCGTACAGGGGGCCCGTGTCCACCGAAGCCACGAACGGCTTGGTGCATGTCGCCGCCAGGTCGCCATAGCGAGATGAAATGGAGTCGGCACGACGCACGTCTTCGTCGTGTTCTCCGGGAGAAAGGGCCAGAGAATTCATCCTGACCGTGAACGGCACGATGCCCACGATGCCGACATCGACGGCCGGATCGGCCAGCGCCGCACGCAGGGAATCGTCGTATGCCTTGTCCTGAGCCATCGGCGTGAGGTCGAGCGGATTGTGCACGTCGACGATGTCCGAGATGTGCGATTCGGCGAACACGGTCTCGAGTTTTTCCGCAGTCGGATCGCTGAATTTGGCCAAGTGCAGGCTTCCGAGGTTGTCGGCTATGGCCACGCACTCGAAGCCGGCGTTGGATACGGCGCCCAGGCTTTCGCCGCCGGCCTTTTTGCCGTCCAGGAACGTGAACACAGTCATGGCATCGTCGAAATCGTCGAGCGTCGTACACACCGTCGCGCCGGCCTGTCCGAACAGGGCTGCGGTGACGGGGTAATCGCCGGCGATGCTGGCGGTATGGCTCGCGGCGGCCCCCGCTCCCGCGGCGGTGCGGCCCGCGCGATAGAAAATAACGGCCTTGCCCGCGGCCGCGATATCCCTGCAGGCCTGGAGCGTCTTGAGCCCGTCCAGCGGCTTGAATCCCTCGACATACACCGCAAAGACATGGATATCCGGATCGTCTTTCATGTATTCGAGATAATCGCCGATGGTGAGATCCATCTGATTGCCGCAGGTGACGATGTATTTCGGGTTGATGTACGGATGCTTGGAAATGCGGCAGATCGAAAAGGCGCCGGACTGGGAAATTACGGCGACGGGCGCGACAGTGCCTGAGGGCATGGGGAGTTTGTGTTCGGGAATGAACAGCGTGTTGTACTTGCCGGGTACCGACCGGATGCCCAGACAGTTTCCGCCGTTTATGAGAGGGCCTGCGCCCTTGGCGCGAGCGTCGGCAAGCGCTTTTCGCATGCCTGCAACGATAGCTTCCGATCCCGATTTTTCCTCGAGCCCGCCGGGGATCACGATCACCGACCAGGCTTTGTCGCGCTCGGCCAGTTCGGCCAGGACGCCGGGTGTCGAGGATGCGGGAATCGTGAGGACGAACAGATCGACTTTTTCCGGCAATGAAGCGATGTCGGGAACGCAGCGGCAGCCGTCGATTTCGTCGATGCCCTGCTTCACGACATAAAGGCGCGCGGGATCGAAACCGTCGTGCAGGAGATTGCGCAGGATGATTCGCCCGTTGTTGACGGCCTTTTCCGAGACACCGATCACCGCCGCGCTTTCCGGAATCAGTATTTTTCCGATATGCCCGACAGGGCGTTCATTCTGCGCCCTGTTTACAGGGGTTCCGTCGCCGTCGGCCACGAGCCCGTAGACCGAGAAATCGCCCAGTGTCACAAGACAGTCCAGCGCGACGAGTTCCGTGCCGTCGGGGCGTTCCGCGGCCACCATGGGATTCACTTCGAATTCCGAGACACCGGCGGCGGCGAGCGCGTCCGCGGCGGCAAGGAACGCCATGATCGCGTCGACGACATCGCTTCCCGCGATGACCGGCTTCGTGTTGCGCAATCCGCCGCAGAGGAGCGTGAAAGCTACGTTATGCGACATGGCCTTCTCGACCATCTCCCTGGTCGCGGTGCGCGGCGAGAAAAATGCGTTGGCCGATCCGGGCTTGAACTTGCCCGCCAGAAATTCGGCAAAGATTCCGCCCGGACCGAAACTCACGACCGGCCCGAA
>JBDKUJ010000272.1:0-1544 GCA_039679665.1 Rectinema sp.
GTCACTGCGAGCGGGGCATGGAGATTCTCTCCAATTTCGTCGCGGGAATCTGCGGCGCGCGCCCGGGCTGGAGCATGCAGGCGTATCTCGACGAGGAAGCGTCGCGCTTGAGGGCACGCGCCGGGAACCGCGACGTACTTCTCCTTATTTCGGGCGGGGTGGATTCCACGGTCGCAGGCGCATTCCTCCTGAAAATCCTCGATCCTGAAAAGGTCCACCTTCTCTATATAGACACCGGGCTCATGCGCAAGGCCGAGAGCGAGGAGGTCATGCACAATCTGCGCGGTCTGGGAGCCGCGCATCTGCATATGGCGAACGCCGAAGCGCGTTTCCTCTCCGCTCTGGCCGGTGTGGAGGATCCCGAAAAAAAACGAAAAATCATCGGCGATCTTTTCATCCGGGTGCAGGAAGACGAGGTTGCGCGTCTTGGCATTCCGGACGCCCTTCTGGTGCAGGGCACGCTGTATACCGATCTCATCGAATCGGGCAAAGGCGTGGGCGGCAAAGCCCAGGTCATCAAGAGTCACCATAATGTCCGCAGTCCTCTCATTGAAGCCAAACGGGCCGCCGGTCTCGTGATCGAACCTCTGGATCGACTCTACAAGGACGAAGTGCGTTCTTTGGGGCGTCTGCTGGGCTTGCCCGAGCCGGTGGTCAGCCGGCATCCCTTCCCCGGTCCGGGCTTAGGTGTGCGCATTCTCGGCGATGTGACGCGCGAAAAGTGCGACATATTGCGCGAAGCGGATGCCGTCTTCATTTCGGAGCTGCGGGAGCGCGGGCTCTACGATAAAATCTGGCAGGCATTCTGTGTGCTTCTGCCCATCCGGTCCGTGGGCGTTGCAGGCGACGAACGCAAATACGGCTATGTCCTCGCCCTTCGCGCGGTGACAAGCGAGGACGGCATGACCGCACAGGTCTTCCCCTTCGATATGGTCGACCTGCTGGCTATTTCGGCCGCCATCACCAATCATGTACCGCAGATCGGGCGCGTGTCGTATGACGTGTCTTCCAAGCCACCGGCCACGATCGAGTGGGAGTAATCCTTACGCACTGAGCCGGGCATATCGGGCATGTCGGGCATCGGCGCTGCCCCGGCCGACCTTCAGGGCTCTTCGGGATAGCGCCTGATGCTGCCGTCAGGCGCCGAGAGAAGCCACCAGTCGCCTTCGCGCCCGGCGATGCCTTCGGGCAGGAACAGCTTTCCGCCGCCGCCGGGCGCATCGATCGCATAGCGCGGGAGTTCCATGCCCGACAGGCGTTTCCTGAGTTCCGCATACAGAGCGAGACCTTTCGAGAGCGGCACGCGAAAATGGGCCGTGCCGCGCGCAAGGTCTCCCTGGAACAGGTAGTAAGGATCGACGCCCCGGCGCGCGAGGCCTGAAAAAAGCGCTTCCAGAGTATCGGCGTCGTCGTTGATGCCGCGCAGGAGCACCGACTGGCTCCGGACGGGAATTCCCGCATCCAGGATTCGGCCGATCGCAGCGTCGAATTCCGGTGACAGTTCCCGGGGATGATTGGTCTGTATGACAACCCGCAAAGGTCTG
>JBDKUJ010000273.1:0-3997 GCA_039679665.1 Rectinema sp.
CCAGATCGATGTCGACACTTTCTTTTCCGTGCCCATAGTCGCTCGTGGCGGCGCCGTCTTCGTCGGCAAGGCCCGACTTGGCGCCGCAGGCCGACCTTTTGTCCTCGACAAGGTGCGTGACGGCGAAGTGGGATGAAGTTTTTCTTTCACGATGCGGAGGCCGCGCCGAAGTCGGTCGTATCGAAGTCGGTCGCACAGGAAGCGGCGTATGGGTTTTCGCTGTCGCCCCTTTCTCCGGACGACCCCGATATGGCCGAAGGATTCCTGCAGTCGGCGTTCTGGGCGGAATTCAAGGCGGCGACGGGCTGGAAGCCACAGCGCTTCCGCATCGAATCGCCGGACTCGAACTATCGTTGCGACCTGCTGGTCCTCGAACGGCGCTTGCGGGCGGGGTTCGGCTTCGCCTATGTACCGCACGGGCCCGAACTCTTTCCCGAACTCTGCGCGGAAAGCGTGGATCGCGATTCCTTCCTGGAAGCCCTGGCGAAAGCCCTTCGACCGCATTGTTCGTCCCGCTGCCTTTTTATCCGTTTCGACCTCCCTCAGTACGTAAAGGCGGAGCGCAGACCGGGCTATCTGAAACGGGGCACCGCGGTCCAGCCTCCCGATACGGTCCTTCTGGACCTCGGGCCCGAAGAGGCGGAAATCCTGGCCTCGATGAAGCCGAAATGGCGCTATAACATACGGCTCGCGGAAAAAAAAGGCGTGACGGTCAGCGAAGAAGGTCCGGAATCGCTGCAGGTTTTCTACAACCTGTATCTGGCGACCGCGGAGCGCGACCGCATCGCGGTGCATCCTTACTCTTATTATTCCAGACTTTTTTCGCTTTCTCCTTCGCATGACGCGAAACCGGGGGTCTGGGTCGCACGCTACGAAGGCGAAGCGCTTGCGGCCATCGTGACCCTGTTCAGGCGAACGAGGGCGGTTTATCTCTATGGAGCCTCATCCGACGAGCACAGGAACCTCATGCCAGCCTATGCGCTGCAATGGGAAGCCATCCGCGCCGCGAAGGCGTCGGGTTGCACGGAGTATGATTTTTTCGGCATTCCCCCCGACGACGATCCGGCGCATCCGATGGCTGGTTTGTATCGCTTCAAGACGGGTTTCGGCGGACGGATCGTCCATCGCGAAGGCTGCGTCGACGTGCCCTACCTGAAACTCCCGTACGCCCTGTTTTCGCTGGCCGAAAAGCTTCGTCTCTTCTGGTTCAAGAAAGTGAAAAAGGCGTCGCGGTAATGCGACGGCACCGGTCAGTCCTGAACTGATTCGCAGGCGGGTCCATACCCCGAAGCTCAGTTTCGTCTTCTCTTTTTCTTGAGAGCAGGGTATGGGCCCGCATACAATCCAATTCCTTGCAGAACGAACGACCCCGGAGCTCTGCTCCGGGGTCGTTCATTCGCCGAAAACGAGACCTTCGAAAAGGTATACGCGACTCTCCGGCCATTTCCATGCGTCGGGAGGAAGGCCCGCTTTTCTGCATGTGTGCGCCAGGAATTCGTATCGTTCCCACCCGTATTCGACCGCGACCTGCGGAAGAAGCACTCCCGCCCGTGTGCCGGAAATAAGATAGAGCCCGTGGCGGCCGACGCGCAGTTCTTCCGGGTCGGCCATCGCGACGAGCGGCGAAAGCACTGTGATTTCAATGTCGATCGAGGGAAGCTCGGACGGATCGAGAGGCGGAAAGCGCGGATCGTCGAACGCCGCCGCTTCGGCCATATCGCGTATCGTTTCGTGCAGAGGCCGCGCCGACTGCATGCGGCCGATGCAACCGCGTAAGTCGCCGGATTTCTTCAATGTTACGAAGGCTCCATGCGCTGATTTGCAGGCTTCGGGCGGGGCGGCCGGAACGGCGGCCCTGTTTTCCAGTCGCGCGCATATGGTTTCGCGGACTTCCTTGAGGAGGAATTTTTTCGCCTCGTCGGGAAGAAAGAAGTCCATGTTTTTCAGGCCCGACAGAACGCCACGGCGGCGTAGCCCACTATGTGTTCTTCGGGACTGTCGCGCATCGCTTCGGAATCGCCTTCACGGATTATGGTGCATCGGCAACCGCGTATGAAGCGGCAGTCGTGGATCGCCGCGAGCGCGCCCGCTCCGCAGGGAGCGTCCTGCGCGAGCGAGGCCGCGAGCAATCCGGAGCGGTCGCCCGAAGCGCAGAGCCGGCTGAATTCCGCAGCCCGTTTGTGGACGAAGGCCGCATCCTTGTCCGCCGCCAGGTCCGTTGTGATCACGAAAAGTGTGTCGCGGGGAGAGTCTCCAAATACCGTATCGATGGCCGCCGTGAACATTTCGATCGTGCTCTGATTGGGTTTTGAAACGATGACGGGAACGAGAAGGGCCTCGGGAAAGAGTATCTGCATGAATGGCAACTGTACTTCGATACAATGCTCTTCGAGATGGGGGATGTCGAACGCGCGGAACGCGGATCCGCATCGCGCCAGCGAAGCAACCAGGCCCGAATCGATCCTGACGTCTCCCAGGGGCGTTTCGAAAAGCTCCGACTCGGGGAGGAAAATACCCGTCTCCCATGCATTGTGGGAGGGGCCAACGATTACTACTTTGGCCGGATGCAATCCGGAAACGGCATTCCATGCCGCCGCCGCGATGGCTCCGGAATGGGAAAATGCCCCATGCGGGCTCAGAATCGCGACGGGAGAGCAGGTGGGGGAGGGAGCTTCCGAAAGCATTCTGTGGACCGTTGCGGCGAGTTCCCCGGGATCTTCGGGGTAGAAGATTCCGGCGACCGTCGCTGTACGCCGTGCCGCGTACCGGATATTCTTGCGCATGGCTTTAAGTATAGGCTTGCATGGCCCCGCTGCAAGAGCTCGAATGGAGGAAAGTCCCGATGCGTGTTCTCGTTGTTGATGATGAGCCCGGAATGCTGCGGGCGCTTTCCGATTATTTCAAGCCGGAAGGAATCGAAACGAGTATCGCGCCGGATGGGCTTTCGGGCAGGAAGCTGCTCGAGGAAGAACCGTTCGATGCGCTCGTTACCGACCTTCGCATGCCCGGCCTCGATGGCCTCGGTCTGTTGCGTTGGGTGCGCGAAGAGGGGCCGCCCCTGCCCGTGATCGTCATTTCCGCCCATGGCGAAGTCGACGACGCGGTAACCGCCATGAAGCTGGGCGCCTATGATTACTTGGTAAAGCCCTTCGATCCCGACGAACTTCTGATACGTATCAGGAAAGCGGTAGCCGGCAGGCGGATCGCGGCGAGGCTCGAAGCCGGCATGGGAAAAGGGGTATCGAAAAGGGGTCTCATAGGCGAGAGCTCCGCAATGAATGAAGTTCAGCGCCTGCTCGCGCGGGCTGCGCCTTCCCCGGCCACCATACTCATTACCGGAGAAAGCGGTACGGGCAAGGAGGTCGCCGCGAGGTCGGTCCACGATCTGTCGGGCAGAGAGGGGCCCTTCGTGCCCGTGAACATGGGCGCCTTTCCCGAACAGCTGCTCGAAAGCGAGCTGTTCGGCTATGAAAAGGGCGCGTTTACCGGAGCCGAGATCCGCAGGGCCGGCATGTTCGAAAGTGCGCACGGGGGCACGCTTTTTCTCGACGAAATTGCGGAACTGCCCCTGCACTTACAGGTAAAACTTCTTCGCGCCGTTCAGGAAAGAAAAGTCCAGCGGCTCGGGGCTGTGCGGGGCATTCCCGTCGACATCAGACTCGTGGCCGCGACCAATCGCGATCTTGAAGCGGAAGTACGCGCCGGGCGGTTCCGTGAAGATCTGTACTACCGACTCAACGTCATACGCATTTCGATGCCGCCCCTGAGGGAGCGGTCGACCGATATTCCTCTTTTGGCGGGGCATTTCCTCGCGCGTTTCAATGCCGAACTTGGGCGAAAAATCGAAGGCATCGATCAGGAAGCCCTTGAATTGCTGGAAGCCTATCCTTTCCCCGGGAACGTACGCGAACTCGAAAATGCGATCGAAAGGGCGGTGATCATGTCCGACGATGTCATGCTCCGGTCCCGCGATTTCGCGACGCTGGCGTTGCAGTCC
>JBDKUJ010000274.1:0-2119 GCA_039679665.1 Rectinema sp.
ACGCAGATAGTGCACATACACACAGGTGGCACCATGAAAGAAACGGCACCGCAACTGACGGAAGCGCTCAAACACCACTTTCGGGATTCGGTCTCGAAGCATGACGCTTTCCCCGTCGCGACATACAACGAGCTGATGAAAATTGTCGCGGAACTGTCATACCTGAACAGGGACAACCTTCTCTTTTTCCGGGGCCAGACGAGGGACCATAAAAACAAAGCGGGCGCCACGACTCTGTATCCGTCGCTTTACAGAAAAAATGTCATATCCAAAGCCAAACTGGAATACGATTTTACCGTGCTGAAAGAGATATCCGCGCTTCTGATCGGCGAAACAAAAAAGTACGACCGCAGGGCCGCCGATGAAATCCGCCGAAAACACTACATCCAATGGGCGCTCATCCAGCATTATGAAGTTCACGAAACCCCTTTGCTGGACGTCACGCAATCGCTCCGGGTCGCATGCTCTTTCGCGCAATCCAGCGAAGAATCCAATGAAAAATCCGCCGAAGCGTTCGTTTACGTTCTCGGCCTGCCGTATATGCCGAACGGTATTTCAATAAATTCCGAACAGGAAATAGTCAACATAAGGCTCCTGAGCGTATGCCCTCCCCTGGCTTTGCGGCCCTACTTCCAGGAGGGTTTTCTCGTGGGGACCACCGATATTACCGACAACTACGACGATAAAAACGAACTCGATTTCAACAGGCGGCTTATCGCCAAATTCGCCATTCCCGACAATGCCGCATTCTGGAACGGCAACCTCCATAAAATTCCGGAGGACCTTTTGTTCCTCGACGAAACGAACGATACGATGCACAAGATATGCGCTTCGATCCACGGAGCGGTCCTGCAGGCCGAACAAATGCTTTTCGACGACAGCGAATATTCCAGGGAAGTGGACGAGCTCACCATGAAATTGCGCAAAGGGCTCAACAAAAAATGAACAACGACGAGTATCTCGAAGTGCTCAGGCACGAACTTGTCCCGGCACTCGGCTGCACGGAGCCCATCGCCGTGGCACTCGCAGCCGCCATGGCGCGCAGGATTCTGGGCAGGGAGCCGGAAACGGCCGAGATCACCTGTTCGGGGAATGTCGTCAAAAATGTAAAAGGCGTCACTGTCCCCAGAACCGGAGGGATGAAAGGCATCGAAGCGGCGGCGATCGCCGGATTCGTGGCGGGGAATCCCGACGCAGGCCTGCAGGTGCTCGAATCGGTCGAAGAAAAGGACTTTCCCCGCATTCGCGCACACATTGCCTCGCATATGTGCGGCACAAAGCTCGCCCTGGGCGTCGAGAACCTTTTCATAGCGGCCGTTCTCAAGGCCGGCGGGGACGAGGCCGAGGTAAGGATTTCCGGTTCTCACACGAACATTTCCTACATGGCGCTGAATGGACGAACGATATCGGGCGCGCAGGGCGCGGCGGATGCGCCTGATGCCGCCAGTGCGCCCGCTACTGCGGATACGCCCGCTACTGCGGATACGCCCGCGCCGGACACGCGCCCCCTCCGTCTTCAGGGCAACACTATGAGCGTCCGGGGTATTCTGGAATTCGCCGACACGGTCGCGCTGGACGATATCCGGAATATCATTTCGAATCAAATCCGCATGAATACGGCCATATCCGAAGAAGGACTTCGCGGAAACTACGGAGCGTCGGTCGGCAGGACGCTGCTGGAATCGCGCGGCGCGGACGTCCGGACCCGGGCGCGGGCCGGGGCCGCGGCGGGAAGCGATGCCAGGATGAGCGGAAGCTCGATGCCCGTCGTGATCAATTCGGGCAGCGGCAATCAGGGCATCACTGTCAGCATTCCCGTAATCGAATACGCCAAAGATCGGGACGTATCCGACGAGACTCTATACCGCGCGCTGGTGCTGGCGAATCTGGTTTCGATCCACCTCAAATCCATGATCGGAAAATTGTCCGCATTCTGCGGCGCGGTAAGCGCCGCCTGCGGCTGCGGCGCCGGCATCGAGTATCTGTGCGGCGGACGCTACGCGGAAATCTCGGACACCATCAAGAATACGCTCGCCAATGTGAGCGGCATCGTCTGCGACGGCGCGAAGCCGTCCTGCGCCGCCAAGATCGCGTCCGCGGTGGACGCGGCCATCCTCGC
>JBDKUJ010000275.1:0-9892 GCA_039679665.1 Rectinema sp.
TGGCTCTCGTGCTCGTGATAATGGATCTGCAGACCCTGTTCGATGTGGGGCCCCTTCTGGCCGAATCCGCTTTCGCCAGAAGCATCCTGCCGCTCGTAGGACCTACGATCGATCAGACCTTGCGGCCCGCGGTGCAAAATTTCGGGACCAGTACGATAGTGCCCGATCTCCTGAAAAAGAAGTGATCCGATGTATGACAACCTGCTCGCGCAAGCCGACGTAAAAAATTCGCT
The DNA here is from genome assembly GCA_039679665.1 of Rectinema sp. Lineage (GTDB taxonomy): Bacteria > Spirochaetota > Spirochaetia > Treponematales > Rectinemataceae > JBDKUJ01. The sequence continues at coordinate 234 of JBDKUJ010000275.1, forward strand.
GATCGGAGACCTGAAGAACGACCGCCTGCCGCCTTCGCTTCTGTTTTCCGGCCCTCCCGCTTCGGGGAAATTGACCGCCGCGCTGGAAACGGCGAGACTGCTCTCCTGCGAAGGCGCCGGGGACTGGGATTGTCCATGCCCCGCCTGCGCCCGGCATCGGATACTGGTTCATGGCGACCTGCTCCTCCTCGGCCAGCGCACTTTCCCCGAGGAACTCACAATCGCGCTTGAAATGCTGGAACGCTCTCCCGGCAGAGCGTCCGCGCACTTTTTCCTGCGAGCCGTCAACAAGCTTCTGCGCCGCTTCGACCGCTCTCTATGGGAAGGGGAAGAAGGGAGGCTCGCGAAAGCCGCCCCTCTCCTGAGGGAAGCCGAGGAGACCCTCTCGTATCTCGATCCCGGAGCGGCACGCGAAGGAGCCCTGCCCAAGGGTTTCGCCGAAAGCGCCGCTTCGGCCGCGAAAGCATGCGCCAAACTCGAAACCTTCGTACCGGACGCGCCTCCCGTGTTCATGGTTCGCAATATGGAACTATGGGCACGTACCGCTCCCTCGGGCAGAAGAAAGACGGTAGTCGTGGAAAATGCGGACCGCATGCTGGATTCCGCGCGTAATGCCATGCTCAAGATCCTGGAAGAACCGCCGCACAATGTCCGCTTCATTCTGCTCACTTCCCGGCGGGCCGCGGTCATGGCGACCATTCTGTCGCGCTCGAGAACCTATCCTTTCGCCGCAAGGGACGCATCCGCCGTCGCCACGGTCTTGAGGCGGGTTTTCAGGACGGACGAACACGCAGACAGCCTCGAAAACTACATCGAGAGCAGAAAACCATTCCCCCCGGCCAGAGCGAAGGCGCTTGCGGAAGCCTTTACCGGCGCACTCTTCGTTTCGTCACAACTCGCCGCCGACTTAGGACTCGGTTCTTACGCCGCCTCTCTCGCCGCGGAAGCCGCGAAATCGGGAGACAGACCGACTGCCGTACTTGACGAACTCGCCTCGGCCACAGGCGATTTTGGCGCAAAGGACGAGCGTCTCTCGGGTTCCTTCATGCAATTCATCAAGGCCTTGCTGGACGTCTTGGGCAATGTGCTGCGCGATCCGGAGTCGGACACGCGCGCCCTCATCCTGACCGACCGCTGGTCGAGGCTCGCGCGCGACGCCGCGGTGCAGTACGGATCATTCAACCGCAATCCCGATCTGCTTCTGCGGGTCCTGGCGACCACGTTTGGAGACAGCATATGAGACCTTTTCTGGAAAGGATGCTTGCCAAGTCGGGCCGGCTTACGACGGAACAGCTCCGGAGCATACTGGGCGAACTGGCCGAGGAGAACGGGCGTCTCGAAGCCGCGATCCAGTCGATGCTCGACGGTATCGTCGTATGCAATCTGGAAAATATTCCCGTGATCGTCAACAAATCCGCAGAGAGGATACTCCGTCCCGGTCCTGATTCGGGTTCCCAGGCGGTATGGCTTTCGGTAAACGACGAAGCGATATCCGCATTCCTCAAGGAAAGCCTTTCCTCGGAGGAAACGGTGCTCGGGCGCGAATTTGCGATAGACGCTCCGGGCGGCGCCCGCATTGTGGCGGTAAGTCTGTCGCCGCTGCTGTCGCGGGGAAGGATCGCCGGCACCCTCATCCATATGGAGGACATCACCGACAAGCGCAGAAAGGAGTCCCAGCTCCGGCGTGCCGAGAGTCTCGCTTCGCTGACTACGCTCGCGGCGGGTGTCGCGCATGAAATCAAAAACCCGCTCGGCTCGATTTCGATCCACATCCAGCTCATCAAAAAGGCGCTGCACAGCAAAAAAGGCGCCGACCGTGAATTGCTCGAACGCCACCTGGGCGTGGTGGACGAAGAAATCGAGCGCCTCAATAAAATCGTCGTCGATTTCCTGTTCGCGGTACGGCCGATGGACATAAGCCTTATGGAGGACGATCCGGGCTCTCTCCTGAAAGAAATCGCCGATCTTATGCGCTATGAAGTCGAAAAAGGCGGTGTTCTGCTCGAGCTTTCCGTACCGCCCGTCCTTCCTTATGTCATGATGGACCGGAAATACCTGAAGCAAGCCCTGCTCAACCTGGTCAAGAACGCGCTCGCAGCGATGCCGCTTGGAGGCAAACTGGGCTTGAAGGCCGAGGCGGACGAAAGCGAAGTACGCATCTATGTGTCGGATACGGGCATGGGCATTCCCGAAGAACAGCTCGCCAAAATCTTCGAACCATATTTTACGACCAAGGAAAACGGCACCGGCCTGGGGCTCACCATCACCTTCAAGATCATGAAGGAGCATTCCGGCGATATTACGGTGCGCTCAAAACCGGGCAAAGGCTCTACGTTCATACTGACCATTCCCGTACCGCAGAAGGAACAGAGACTCATTCCCTGGAAAGACTCCTCAGGCTCGGCGGAAAAAAAGGCGGAGGCATAGATGCGATTCACCATTCTCGTGGCCGACGACGAAAAAAATATCAGGGAAGGGCTCGCGGAAGCGTTCAGGATGGAAGGCTACGCGGCGCGGACGGCGGCGGACGGCGAAGAAGCGATGCGCATCATCGGGGAAGGCGATGTGGATCTCGTTCTTACCGATCTGAGAATGCCCAAACTTTCCGGCAATGAAGTACTCAAGCGCACGGTATCGGAACATCCCGGTCTGCCCGTGATCATCCTGACCGGACACGGAACGATCGAGGACGCAGTGGCCGCGATGCGCATCGGCGCCTACGATTTTGCCACCAAGCCGGTGAATCTGGATCACCTGATGCTTCTCGCCAAACGTGCGCTGGAAAACAAGGAACTGGTGCGCAAGAACGAGGAGTTGCAGGAAGAGGTCGAATCCCAGCAGAGGACCAGCTCCATCATAGGGTCGAGTCCGGTCATAAAAAAAGTGTTCGACCTGCTGCGTAAAGTGGCGCCGACCAGAGCCAGTGTTCTGATCACCGGGGAATCGGGCGTCGGGAAGGAGCTTGTCGCCGACGCGATCCACAATCTGTCGCCTCGACGCGACGGTCCGCTTGTAAAGGTGCATTGTGCGGCGCTTGCGGAGAGTCTGCTCGAAAGCGAGCTGTTCGGCCACGAAAAAGGCTCCTTTACCGGAGCGCAGGCCCGCAAGCGCGGGCGCTTCGAATTGGCCAACGAGGGCACTCTGTTTCTGGATGAAATCGGCGAAATAAACCAGAATGTCCAGATAAAAATCCTGCGCGTACTTCAGGACCGGAAATTCGAACGGGTTGGCGGCGAAACGACGATAGAAACGGATGTCCGCATCATCGCTGCGACGAACCGCGACCTCAAAAAAGAAATTGCGGAGGGCCGCTTCCGTGAAGACCTGTATTACAGGCTCAATGTGGTCAACATTACTGTCCCTCCGCTTCGTGAGCGGCGCGACGACATCCCTCTGCTTGCCATGTCCTTCCTGCGCGAATTTTCGCAGGAAAACGGCAAGGAATTGACCGGATTCGATTCAAAGGCCCGCCAGGCGCTATATGCGTACGGATGGCCCGGCAATGTCAGGGAACTGAGGAATTGTATCGAAAGCGCTGTGGTGATGGCGTCCGGTCCGCTCGTGACGGCCGACGACTTGCCCCCGGGCCCACGCTCGGCCGACGGCGAACGCGATGTGCGCATTCCAGCGCTTTCATCCCTGGCCGACGCGGAGCGTATCCTGATCGCGGAGACTCTGGCGGTGATGGGCGGCAATAAAAGCAAGACCGCGGAAGTGCTGGGTATCGGGCGCAAGACTCTCTACCAAAAAATCGAAGAATACAGCATCGAAAAACCGGAGCGCGAAGAGAGCGAAAAACCGGGCTCGGGACCCCTTCCGGGCATCGATCAAAAGAGTCCCTTGCGGTAACTCGTCAACTTCGCGCGGAGCCTGATGATCGCCTTCGTATGCAGCTGGCTGATGCGCGACTCGGTGACATTGAGTACCTGGCCGATTTCCCTGAGGGTCAAGTCTTCGTAGTAATACAGGATCAGCACTTTTTTCTCTTTTTCGGGCAATTCGTTGATCGCCTGCGCCACCACCCTGCGGATATCCTCGCGCTCCACCGCGCACTCGGGATTGAGGACAGCAGGGGATTCGATGCTTTCACCTATGCAGATTCTGTCGCTTTCGCTCCCGGTATACCACACGTCGCTCAGCGAAAGCACGGCGGTGCCCGAAATCCGCACCATTATGCGATTGAATTCATCGTCGCTCACGCCCATCGCATGGGCGATTTCCTGGTCGGAAGCCGGCCTGCCGAGTCTTGCCTCCAGGACCATGACGACTTCTTCGATCTCCCTCGCTTTCTGGCGGACCGAGCGCGGAACCCAGTCCATGACGCGAAGTTCGTCGAAGATCGCTCCCCTTATGCGGGTGACCGCATAGGTCTTGAATTTGACGTTCTTGTTCGGATCGAATTTTTCTATCGCATCGAAGAGGCCGAATACGCCGTATCCCACCAGATCATCGAATTCGACCGAAGAAGGAAGCCCGGCGGCGACCTTGCCGGCCACGTAACGGACAAGCGGGGCATATCGTTTTATCAGCTGGTTCCTGATGGCGGGATCGCGGCTGCTGTGGTAGAGAGGCCAGAGCTTTTCCTCGTTCATGTCCGCCGAGAATTCGTCGCCCTTGTCGATCTTGTTGATCTTGTCGATTTCACGCAGTTGTATATCCACGATCGTACGATCCTCCCCTCGGGTCAAAGTAGGGCCACACCAAAAAGTCCAAGACCCGCCGCGTCCCCACGCATCGCTGCGGGCCTGTATCGCTACAATATGTACTTGGTCAAATCCTGCCGTTCCGTGAAGTCGACGAACCTGGAATCCACATAAGCCGCATCGATCATGACCTTCGTCCCGGCCATGGAATCGGCCTCGAAAGAAAGGTCGTCGAGCAGACGTTCCATAACCGTATGCAGCCGTCGTGCGCCTATGTTTTCCGTGCTCGAATTCGCGGCCGCGGCGATTTTCGCGATGCGCGACACAGCTTCCGCGGTGAATTCAATCTCTACGCCTTCGGTGGACATGAGCTGCGTATACTGTCCTACCAGCGCATTTTTCGGCTCGGTCAGGATGCGTTCGAAATCCCCGTCGGTAAGCGCGTCCAGTTCGACCCTGATCGGGAAACGCCCCTGCAGTTCGGGAATGAGATCCTGCGGCTTCGATACGGTAAAGGCGCCCGCCGCGATGAAGAGCACGTGGGTAGTGTCCACGCTTCCCCACTTCGTGTTTACGACTGTGCCTTCGACGATGGGCAGAAGATCGCGCTGGACTCCTTCGCGTGATACGTCGGGTCCGCCTCCGGAGCTGCGGCCTTCGCGCGTCGCGATCTTGTCGATCTCGTCGAGAAAGACGATGCCGGATTCCTGGACGCGCCTTCTGGCTTCCTGGGCGGCCTTGTCCGGGTCCACGAGCTTATCGATCTCTTCATCTTCGAGCAGCCGGCGCGCTTCGGCCACAGTCACTGCCTTTTTCTTGCGTTTGCCGCCGCCGAGAATACCGGAAAGTCCGCCGAGCGCGATTTCCATCTGTTCCATCTGCTGACCGGCGAACAGTTCGATGGAAGGTCCCTGGGACGCGACGGTCACTTCGACTTCACGCGAATCCAGCTTGCCTTCGCGCAACAGTTTGCGGAATTTTTCCCGGCTTTCCGAGGCGCCGCCGGGAGATACGACCGTAACCTGGGTGGATCCGACGGGCTCTACCGAAGCTCCGATTCCCGGAAGCAAAAGATCCAGAAGACGTTCCTCGGCGCGGCGCTCGGCTTCGCCCTGCAGGCCCTGCCTCATTTCATCCTTTACCATTGCGAGCCCCGCGGCCATGAGATCGCGGATCATGGATTCGACGTCGCGGCCGACATAGCCGACTTCCGTGTATTTCGTCGCTTCCACCTTGGCGAAAGGGGCGCCGCACAGCTTGGCGAGCCTGCGCGCGATTTCCGTCTTGCCCACGCCCGTGGGGCCTATCATGAGAATGTTCTTCGGCGCGATTTCTTCGCGTATTTCCGGAGCGAGGCGCTGGCGCCGCATCCGGTTGCGCAGAGCGATGGCCACCGCCTTTTTCGCCTTGTTTTGACCGACAATATAGCGGTCGAGTTCCGAGACGATGTGCCGCGGCGTCATTTCGGAAAAATCCATACTCATCCGATTTCCTCCGATATGATGCGGTCGTTCGTGTAGATGCAGATTCCCGAGGCGATGCGCAGGCTGCGGCGGGCTATTTCGCCCGCGTCCATCGCCGGAGCTCCGGCGGCCTCCGCCGCATCGGCGGCATCCAGATAGGCCATTGCGGCGGCATACGCATAGGGGCCGCCCGAACCGATGGCGATGGCGTTTTCGGCGGGTTCGATCACGTCGCCCGTGCCCGAAAGGAGGAAGGACTTCGAAGCGTCGGCCACCAGCAGCATGGCTTCGAGACGCCGCAGGACTCTGTCGGTACGCCAATCCTTGGCCAATTCGACCGCCGCCCTCGTCAGATCGCCACCGTATTCCTGAATCTTGGATTCGAAGTGTTCCAGCAACGTGAATGCATCGGCCGTGGCGCCTGCGAAACCGCATAGAACCTTGCCGCCATAAATGGTCCGCACTTTGCGGGCATTGCTTTTCATCACCGTCGTATTGAGGGTGACCTGTCCGTCGCCGGCCATGGCGACTTTCCCTTTCCTTCGCACCACGAGCACCGTGGTCGATCTGATTTCCGTCTTTTCCATCTTACTTTCCCTTCGCACCGTGAGGGTGCGCGAGTTCGTACACTTTGCGGAGCCTTTCCATGTCCACATGCGTGTAGACCTGTGTCGTGGAAACGTTCGCATGGCCGAGCATTTCCTGCACGACGCGGATATCGGCGCCGGCGGCGACAAGATGCGTCGCAAAACTATGCCTGAACGAATGCGGCGTGACGCGAGTCCGCATTCCGGCCAAGAGTCTTCGCTTTTCCAGGAGATTCTGTACGCCACGGGTCGAAATATGCGAACCCCGGACATTTACGAACAGGAAACCGTGATCTTCGAGGCCGGCTTTCCGCAATATCGCCGCACGCGCGGGCAGATAGTTCGCGACGGCCTCCCGCGCTTTGGAACCGAAGAATACGAGCCTTTCCTTGCCGCCTTTGCCGAGGACCCTGGCAGAACAGCGCATCGAATCGAAGCGATCCAGCCGCAGCCCGACCGCTTCCGACACGCGGCAACCCGTCGAATAAAGGGTTTCGAGAATCGCGCGGTCGCGCAGATCGGCAAACCGGACGCCATCGACTCCGGACAGGAATTCGGCGGTGTCTTCTTCGAACATAAAACGCGGCAAAGCCCTTTCGGAAGGCAGATTTTCGACTTCGCGGCCCGGATCGAGTTTGACTCCGCCGAACCGGACGCGGTATCGGTAGTATCCGCGCAGGGTGGAAAGGGCGCGATTCACGCTTGAACCTGCCTTGCCCTCGGCGATGAGCCCCGCCGCGAAACTGCGTATGTCGGAAGCGTCCGCCTGATCGGGGTCGCGGCCTTCGAGGAACTCCTCGTACCGCTCGAGATCTTCGCGGTACACCCGTTGTGTCCGTTCGGAGAGACCGCGAACGGCACCGAGGTAGTCGAGGTAGTCCTCAATCTTCTTGTCCACTTCCCTCTTCCTCCCCGCTTTCCGCATCTTTCGTATGAAGATATCCGCAGGCGGGATTGATACAGGCTTTGTGTCCGCCGGTCTTTCGATCGGACTTTTCCACGAGGAACCAGCCGCATTCGGGGCAATTCGATCCGGTCGGCTTGTCGTAAGTGCGGAAATCGCAGGCAGGATAATTGGAGCAGCCGTAGAATTCCCTTCCCTTTCCCTTGATCGCCCGCTTGCCGACTATGTCGCCGCCGCATTTTGGGCAGACGGCGAGCGGCACGGATTTGGTGTTCTTGCATTCCGGAAAACCGGTACAGGCGAGGAAAAATCCGAAGCGCCCCAGTTTCTTGACCATGGGGCGGCCGCATTTTTCGCATACGACGTTGGTTTCCTCATCGAGGCGTCCGCGGACGCTCGAAAGAGTTTCCATGACTTCGTCGACGCGTTTCTTGAAAGGCCCGTAAAATTCGGCTATGGCCGCGACCCAGTCCGTTCTACCCTCTTCCACCGCATCGAGCATGGATTCCATCCGTGCGGTAAAGCCGGCATCCACGACATCCGGAAAAGATTCCACGAGAATATCGGCGATGATTCTGCCGAGCGCCGTCGGCACGAGCTGACGGCTTTCCCTCGTCACATAGAAGCGTTCGAGGAGAACGGAAATCGTGGGAGCGTAGGTCGAAGGCCTTCCGATGCCCTGTTCTTCAAGCATTTTGATGATCGAAGCGTCGGTGAACCGGGACGGCCCCTGCGTGAAATGCTGTTCGGAGCGGATACTCTCGACGGTGATTTCCTGCCCGATTTTCAACGACAGCGCGTGATTCGCCCTTTCCTCCCGCGAAGCTCCCAGTCTGATGACCTTGAAAAAGCCCTCATCCACGAACACCGATCCGGAACTCCTGAAAAGACCGTCTCCCACCGCGATATCCGCGGTTACGACCTTCATTCTTGCGCTGGTCATCTGCGAAGCGACGAAACGCTCCCAAATCAGCGTGTAGAGTCTGAGCTGATCCCTATTGAGGTGATCTTTGAGCTGGTCCGGAATGTAGGCTATTTTCGTCGGCCGGATCGCTTCGTGGGCATCCTGGGACTTGGCGTCGGCTCCATAGCGGATCGCCTCTGACGGCAACTGCGCGGGATGGTTCACACCGATCCATTCACGGACTTCGGTGATCGCCGTCTCGGAAATGCGAACCGAATCCGTTCTCATGTAGGTGATGAGGCCCATGCGCGTCGAGCCCAGGTTGACGCCTTCGTAGAGCTGCTGGGCAAGCTGCATGGTTTTCTTGCTGGTAAAACCCAGCCTGTTTGCGGCGGTCTGCTGGAGCTTCGAGGTCGTGAAGGGAGGCTTGGGTTTGACCACCTTTTCCGTTTCACGGATATCCCGGATCGCGGCATCCCGACCTTCGAGGGAGCGGACCGCGGCTTCGGCGGCCAGGCCATCCCGGAGAGCGGGTTTTTCGCCTCCCAAAGATACGAGTTCGGCGGAAAACGCGACTTTCCCGGCCTTGAAATCTCCTTCGACAGTCCAGTATTCCTCGGGGAGGAAGGATTCAACTTCTTTTTCGCGATCGCAAATCAGTCGCAGGGCGACGGACTGGACCCGGCCGGCCGAAAGTCCGCTTTTGACTTTTTTCCAGAGCAGAGGTGAAAGATTATAACCGACAAGCCTGTCCAGGACGCGGCGCGCTTTCTGGGCGGCGACCTTGGTCATGTCCATCGCGCGGGGCTCTTTCACCGCGCTCCGGATTGCGTCGGGCGTGATCTCATTGAAGGCGATTCGGTCGATCGGAAGCCCTGGCTCTTTTTCATGGAGATATTTCCCGATCTGAAAGGCGATCGCTTCGCCTTCACGGTCGGGGTCGGATGCCATCAGGATGGCTTTCGATTTTTTAGCCGCTTTCTGCAGGTCCTTCAATATGGAAGCGCGGCCGCGGATCGTCAGGTATTCGGGCTCGAACCCGTGCTCGGCATCGACACCGAGCCGCGATTTGGGCAAGTCGATGAGATGGCCCATGGAGGCGAGAACCTGATAGCGCGTGCCCAGGTATTTTTCGATCGTCTTGGCCTTGGCGGGGGA
>JBDKUJ010000276.1:0-2144 GCA_039679665.1 Rectinema sp.
TCGCCCGAGACCATGGCTTTGAGGAGTTCCTTGTGTTCGTCGAGTATCTTGAAGCGGTCGATGTACTGATTCTGTGATTTTTCGATCTCTTTGAGCAGGAAAGAGCGGAGCAAATCGTAAAAGTCGACGAAGAGCGTATTCGAAACCCCGACGATAATATGGCGGTGAAAATCGTAATCCGCCTGGATGACAGCCCCGGAGTCCTTGTTCGCCAGTGCCCGGCTCATGGTATCGAGAAGGCCCTGCAGATCGGAGAGGATGGAGACGGTGGAATCGGGGGCTTCGCGGCAGCGGATGGTGAGCTGCAGATAGCTCCAGAGCTCGATCGCGGCGCGAAGGTCGATGATCGTTTCGATATCGTCTTTGCCCAGCAGGAAGGCCCATGTCAGAGCTTCCCTGGAGATCGACGAGCGCGAACATACGAAGGTTCCTTTCGCGGATTTCGATTCGAGCACGCCGAGATAGTTGAATACTTTGATCGTTTCCCTTATGGAGGATCTGCCGACTCCCAGCTGGGCCGCGAGTTCGTTCTCGGTGGGGAGTTTGTCGCCAGGCCCATAAGCCCCGGACGAGATCAGTTCCTTGAGACGCTCCATGACTTGGTTGACGACTGTCGTCTTTTGAATCGGACTGAGAGGACCACCAGTGTAATCCATTATTTTGTGACTATAGAACATGGGGGTGGTCATGTCAATGAAATTATTATCTTCAGACATTAAGATTGACTGAACTTAGGTCTCATTGTATTCTACGTAAGTAATTGTACCATAGGGGGTGGATCAGATGTCGAAAGTAAGAGTTGGAGTGGCTGGATACGGCGTAATCGGGCAGCGATTGGCGGACGGAGTGGCGCTGCAGGGGGACATGGAGCTGGTCGGTGTGGCCGATGTCGCCCCGACTTTGTCGGTACGCGCCTTGCGCGAACGGGGAATGCCCTACAAGTTCTATATCGCGTCACCCGACAGGCGGGCCGATCTCGACGCGGCCGGCATCCCCATATCGGGCACTCTCGAAGACCTCGTGAAGAGCGTGGATGTGATGCTCGACGCGACGAGCGCCGGCGTGGGCGCGAAAAACAAAGAGCTTTACGCAAAACACGGCGTGAAAGGGATCTTCCAGGGCGGAGAAAAGAACTCCGTGGCGGACGTTTTCTTCCATGGATACGCGAACTATGAAAAGGGTCTCGGCGCGCAGTTCCTCAAGCTGACGAGCTGCAATACGACGGGCCTCATCCGGGCGGTGGATTGCCTGGACCGGGCGGTCGGCGTGGAGAAGGTTGCCATTACCATCATCAGACGCGTGGCGGACCCGGGCGACTATCATCGCGGGCTTACCAATGCGCTCCAGCTCGAGCACGCCCCGAGCCATCAGGCGCTCGACCTCATGACCATCATGCCGCATGTGGACGCGACGGGGATTCTGGTGCATGCGCCGGTAACCCATGGGCACATCATTACGGTACTCGCGACTCCCAAAAAGTCGGTGAGTCCGGAATCGGTGAAAGACCTTTTGGGCGCCCACCCCAGAATCAGGATGGTCACGCTCGCCGAAGGCTTCCTCGGGAACGCCTCGCTGTTCCGCTACGCGCGCGACCTCGGGAATCCCCGCGGAGACATGTACGAAATCGCCGCCTGGGAAGATTCCATCGTCATGAGCGGCAAGGATGTTATGTTCGCGATCAACATTCCGCAGGAATCGGTCGTGATTCCGGAAAGCATGGACGCCGTACGTGCCAGCATGAAGATGCAGGAAGACCGGCTCGAAGCCACGGGGATGACCAACAAGTACCTGGGCATCGGCAAGTGGCGGAACCTCTGAGCGAAGGGCGCAAGAGGGCGTAAGGAGGGGAATATGGAAGGGCCACATCTGAAGATACGGCCGATTTCGGCCTTCGATATCGCAGGCAAAACGGTCATTTTCAGGCCGGACATCAATTCGCCGATCGACCCCGTGACGAAGAAAATCGTCAATACGAACCGGCTCGAGAAAACCGTGCCGACACTGAACGCTCTCCTCGACGGCGGGGCGAAGGTGGCCCTCATCGCGCATCAGGGCGATACGCTGGACTATCCGAACCTCATTCCGCTCGAGGAACACGCGGCGATCCTGTCGAGGCTCACGGGAAAGCGGGTGGCCTATATCGA
>JBDKUJ010000277.1:0-2673 GCA_039679665.1 Rectinema sp.
TGTCGAGTTCGGCGAGGATAGCCTCGGGCGATCTGGATATTTCCCTGCCGCGCAGGTACGGCACGATGCAGTAGGAACAGAAATTGTCGCAGCCGTGCATGATCGGAACGAAAGCCCTGAATTCGCCCGGTTCGTAATGGGAAGGCGCAAACACGAAAGCGGGCGTCTCGTCTATCTCTTCGACCCGTCGGCCCTGCAGGATCGCATCCAGCACTGCGCCGAAAGACTGCTTCTGAAAGGTCCCGAGGACATAATCGACTTCGGGAATACGCTCGCGGATCGTTGTCCGCCCCTGTTCCGCCATGCAGCCCGTCACCACGATGGACAAGGGCCGGTGCCGTTTTTCGGCGGCGTGTTGGGAAATGCGCGCCCAGGCCCTGTTTTCGGCGGTGGCGCGGACGGAACAGGTATTGATCAGCACCAGGTCGGGCTTTGAATCGCCCGAAACTTCCCATCCCTTTTCGCGAAGGACGGACTCCATGGCGGCCGACTCGGCCTTGTTCATCTGGCAGCCATACGTCTCTATGAGATAGGTCATTTCGACTTTTTTCTGAGCCCCGATACGAATCCCCCGATATTCATGAGCCCGTATACGAAGAGCCCGAGACCGCCCAGGGAAAGGATATTTCCGGTAAAACCGCGCATGAAGATCGATGCGATACCGAGCCCGCCGGCGGCTGTCAGGATGGTTCCCGATACCTTGTCGGTCCTGCTCTTGCCGAAGAGGCCGATAGCGCCCAGCACCACAAGGCCGACGGACAGGATCCCGCCCACTACGGGCACACCGAGAAGGGCATTCACGCCGAGAAGCCCCAGTCCGGCTCCCGCAGACATTATTCCTTTGGTTCCTTTTTCGCTCAGGTCTTTGGATGGGACCGGATAGTTTTCGGACATTGCGTTCACCTCACCATGAGTGTACGAAATTATGAGTTCAACGTAAAGGATACCGCAAAACACCGCAATGGTTACGGCGCGTTCAGGTCTTTTCCGCGAATGCGTAGGCCGAGTGGTTATGGATGCTCTCGAAATTCTCCGCCTCGACCGAAAAACGGGGGAATTTCCCCAAAGCTTCCACTTTCACATAGACTTCGCGCACGAGGTCCTCAACGAATCTCGGCCTTTCGTAAGCGCGTTCCGTGACGTACTTTTCGTCTTCCCTCTTGAGGATGGTGTACAGATCGCTCGAGGCGGAACTCTCCACGATCGTGACGAGATCCTCTATCCAGAAGAAAGGTCCCAGCGACACCTTGAGGGTCACGAGCCCGCGCTGGTTATGCGCACCATGTTCGGAAATCGCCTTGGAACAGGGGCAGACAGTCTGTACGGGCACGGTCACGCCGACAATGAAGGAGTGTCCGGAGGCGGAGACTTTGCCTTCATAGCTGCAATCGTAGCTCATAAAGGATTCCTGACCGGAAACGGGAGCTTTCTTGCGGATGAAATACGGGAAATGCAGGTCGGCATAGGCCGTTTCCGCATCGAGTTCGCCCCTGATCTCGCCCAGCATATCGAGAAAGGCCGGCATGGAAAGATCGGTGCGGTGGTTTTCGAACACTTCGATGAACCGGCTCATGTGCGTGCCCTTGAATTCATGGGGAAGGTCCGCATAGAGATTGGCCGTCGCAGTGGTGTGCTGGACACGTTCGGCCTTGTCCTTCAGGACTATGGGGTAACGGACCCCTTTGACCCCCACTTTTTTGATGGGAATGCGGCGCTCGTCACGCATCGACTGTACATCGACCATGATCAGATTCCGATGCCCGATATCCGCGAGGCCGCATCGACGGTATTGGCGAGCAGCATGGTGATGGTCATCGGCCCCACCCCTCCCGGGACCGGCGTTATCCAGCCCGCAACTTTCGAGGCGGCTTCGAAATCGACGTCTCCCCGGAGACGGTAGCCGCGCGCAGCGGAAGGATCCTCGACCCGATTTACGCCCACATCGATCACGCAGGCGCCCGGTTTGAGCATGTCGGCGGTCACGAGGCCGGGTTTTCCCGCGCAGGCGATCACGATGTCGGCGTCGCGCACATGCGCCGCAAGATCCTTCGTTCCGGTATGGCAGACTGTCACGGTCGCGTTCACGGATTTTCGTACGAGAAGATTTATGAGGGGTTTGCCCACGATGTTCGAGCGGCCGACCACGACGGCGCGCGCTCCATTGGTAGGCACTCCGGAACGGCGGATAAGCTCGATCACGCCCGCCGGCGTACAGGGCAGATAGCATGGTTCGTCGAGAACCATCCGCCCCACATTTACGGGAGTGAATCCGTCGACGTCCTTTTCGGGCGCGATCGTGGCGATCACGGCACGCTCGTCGATGTGTTTCGGCAAGGGTAGTTGTACGAGAATGCCGTGCACCCGGGAATCGGCGTTGAACTCCCGGACGATGGCCAAAAGCTCTTCCTGGCTGGTTTCGGCCGGCAGACGGCGTTCGAAGCTGGCCAGCCCGTTTTCGGCACAGGCTTTTTCCTTTGCGGTTACATAGGAGACGGAAGCCGGATCGAACCCCACCAGAATCACACCGAGTCCGGGCACAACGCCCCGCGCGGCGAGCTTCTGCGCCTTCGCCTTGATTTCTCCCCGGATTTCTTCGGCGACGGCCTTTCCGTCGATAATGTGTGCGCTCATTCAGTCCCTCCGTCCTTCGGCAGGCATTCGCCCGTCATCGGG
>JBDKUJ010000278.1:0-2631 GCA_039679665.1 Rectinema sp.
GTCCAGCAGATCGGTTCGCCGCTCTACATGTACAACAACCCCATCAACAAATTCGTCGCCGGTTTCATCGGCTCTCCCCCCATGAATTTCCTCACCGTCAAAGTGGTGGAACAGGGCGGACAGATCCTCATCGACGAAGGCTCTTTCAAGCTCAGCCCGGATGCGAATCATGTCGAACTCCTGAAGCCCTACGTCGGCAAGGAAGTTTCCTTCGGCATCCGCCCCGAAGATCTCGATGTCGCCAACCAGTTGCTCGAGATCGGAGTGATCAAGGCCACGGTAACGGTCGTCGAGCCTCTCGGCGCGGAAATCCACCTCCAGGCAACCACGCCCACCCAGGGCATGGTCGCGCGCATCGATCCGCACCATCTTTACAAGCATGGCGACCAGATCGTCTTCGAGCCCGTCATGGCCAAGGCCAGGTATTTCGACCGGGAAACCGAAAAGTCCATCCTTCCCGTGAAGTGGGACGAACAGACAGAGTAATTCCGGCTTGGTGCGCCTCGGCCGGCAACGGTCGAAGTGCGCATCCATGAAAATAAAAAGGGCGCCCCTTTTTGAACTGCCCCCCTGGAAATAGACACTTCCAGGGGGGCAGTTCACTAGGGTGCCCTTTTTCGTATGCCAGAAGCACGAAACTCAGGCGCGCCCCGAATATCGAGTTGCTCCTGCGCTCCGGCGGGTATAAAATCGCACCGGTAATTGCAACTGGAAATCGCAGAATCAGGGGGTGCTTCATGATTGGGAAAAAAAGAATGAAATTCGCGATTCTCGCGCTCGCGGTTCTCGCATGCGCGATTCCGGCCCAGGCGCAGGGCAGGGACACTTACGCGAGCGTGGGCTTCATGGGCATCAGCCCCAACCTGACCGACACGATGGCCGATTTCCAGGTGGACGATATGCTGTACGGCGGCACCGTCGCCTTCGCCGTCAGCCCCTGGTTCACTTTGAGCGCGGATGTGCTGTGGCTGGGCGACATCTATTACGGACCCGGTAGCGGGACAATCACCGCAGGCCCCTCGTCCTGGACTTCCCTTGTCGAATCGGGCAACGCGTCTGGCGCCAAGGCCGACTGGACCTATTTCGAGTCCCTCATCTACGCGCCCCTGTCCTTCAATCTCACCATTCCCCTGGGCTTCGTGAAGCCGTACATCGGTGCCGGGCCCGCGTTCTATTTCCATTTTCCGTCCAACGTCGACGATCCGGATTTCAGCGCATATCTGGATGATCGCTACGGAGCCGGCGCCAGGATCAAGACGGGCCTGACGGCGCGTGCCGGGCTCGACATCATCATCGCCGATTCTTTTTCCATCGGCGCGGGCTACATCGTGAGGGAGGATATTCCCGCCCTGCTGTTCGAGCATGTGGGCGACACGGAATTCTACCTCGAAAACGGATATGCATTCGTCTCGGCCAAGGTGATCATGCGTTGAGCGGGCCCGAGCCCGGATTCGCCCCCGTCGCGAGCGCGGGCGGGCGGCCTTTTCCGCGATCCTATCCCGTCATGCCGGGGCTCTATGCGGGCGAATGGCCCGGCGACGGGGATCGCGGCCGCGCAGTCGAAAAATTGTCCGGGCTCCTGCGCTGTGGCGTAGATCGCATCATACGGCTGACTGAAGATCGGGAAACCGGACTGAGGCCCGGACAGAAGCCGCCATACGATAAGGCGCTGGCCGCGCTTGCGGCCACACAGGGGCGCCGCGTACGCATCGAGTCACAACCGATCCCCGATTACGGCGTGCCCGATGCACCGACCATGCGCGCGATCGTCAAAATCGTCCGCGCCGCCTTCGATACGGGCGAAACCGTATTCATCCACTGCTGGGGCGGCCGCGGGCGCACGGGGACTGTCGTCGCCTGCCTGTTGCGCGAATTCCGCGGCCTCTCGGGTGACGAAGCCCTGGCCGAGCTTGCCCATCTGCGCGCGAATACGCCCGACGCCGCTGCGCCATCGCCCGAAACGGAAGAGCAGCGCGAGTTCGTGCGGAACTGGGAAAATGCGGCAGGATGACGGATGTCCTGAAAGGCGGCTGGGAAAAGCAGCGAAAAATCGCCTGACCATCGCTGACGGGGACACTCAGTGTCCCACACTTTGCCGTACGATTGCTTAAAAACGGAAGACGGAGGTGTCCCCGTGAGCCAGACGGAGCGAATCTTCTTCATCGATCGCACCATCAGGGAACACGGGGGCGTTGCCGTCTCATGCATCGCCGCACGGTTCGAAATCTGTGACCGCCAGGCCAAGCGCGACATCGAATACATGCGCGACAGACTGGAAGCGCCCATCGTATGGGCAGCCTCCCGCCGCAGATACGAATATTCCGAACCCTGGGAAAGCCTGCGCTCGGCCGACGAAAAATCGCTTTTCGCCTTCGTTTTCCTCAGAGCCATCCTCACCGAATACGTCTACGTCCCCGTCGTATCCGATGAGATCCTCACCCTGCTCGAGGAGAGGATCGCGGGCCGCTATGCGCGCATAGCGGGCAAAGTGCGCTATGAACTGCCTGACCTGGAGCCGATCGACGGCGAGGTTGCCTACACCCTCTGCCAGGCCCTTCTGGACAGTTCGGCGCTCGACATCGACTACACCGACGCGAAGGGCGAGGTGAGCGCCCGCTCGATCCTTCCGGC
>JBDKUJ010000279.1:0-5062 GCA_039679665.1 Rectinema sp.
CTACGACTATATACGGGGCAGGTCGCGCGGACAAGCATAGTTGCGTATTCCATGGATGCATGAGCTGGTGTATGCTTACAGAAGGACGTTGGAGGTAAAAGTGTCTGTCGCGGTGGAACACGATAAACGAAGGCGCGAAATACTCGACAAGGCGCTGGATGTCTTTGTCGAATCAGGGTACGAGGATACCACATTCCAGAAAATCGCCGAGAAATGCGGCATTACGCGGACGATCCTCTATCTGTATTTCCGGAACAAACGCGAAATCTTCGCGTCCAGCATCAAGCGATTCACCGAAAAGCTCGAATGCGAGGTTCTGGTCATCGCGGGCGATCAAAGTAAAAAGGAGACCGAAAAACTCGTCGATATCGCGGAGATGGTGATGCAGATATGCGAGCGCGAATCGCGGCTCCTCACCGTTATCCTCGACTATCTGGGGCACTTGCGCACATCGGGAGGCGATCCCGACGAACGTGTGAGGAGAAGGACGATACGCATGCGGCATATACTCGCCGCGATCATAATCGAAGGCAAAAAATCGGGTGAATTTTCGCCCCTGACCTCGGTCAAGG
This sequence comes from Rectinema sp., assembly GCA_039679665.1. Taxonomy (GTDB): domain Bacteria; phylum Spirochaetota; class Spirochaetia; order Treponematales; family Rectinemataceae; genus JBDKUJ01. Next base: position 573 of record JBDKUJ010000279.1, read on the forward strand.
CTACAAGCGAACTTTTTTACGCCATGATCGAAGCGGCGATCTTCCGGATAGCGGTGCTCGGCCGGAAGAATGCGGACGGGCTCAAGACCGCAGTCGTCCTTTTCGCCACATCGCTCGCGCCGCTGCAGACCCCGCCACAAACGCAGAAAGAAAAGGTCAGCGCACGCGCGAAGAAGCCGTCCCGCTGATAAGGCCGAAACGCACTTTTTCGAGCAGGGAAGTTTTTGCGATCACTCTGGCCGTGAACATGCTCGTGATGTTTTCCTCGTAGTTGAGCACCCGCGAAATGTAATCCAGCGTCACTTTCGGCGTCGCGCCCTTCGAAACCCTTGTGCGTCCGGCGTTGTACATGGCCAATGCGGTTACTTCGTTGCCGGCGCTTTCGAGAATGTTCTTGAAGTATCCCAGGCCTGCTTTTGCGTTCAGGTTCGGGTCGAAGGCTTCCTGCTCTTTCAGCTCGGGGAAGGATTTTGAATTGAGCTGGAAAAGGCCGCGATCGAAGGAGTCCTCGTTCTTGCCGACGGCTTTCGGATCGAACTTGCTTTCCTCGTAAGCGATGGCGAACGCAAGGCTTGCGGGTACTTTATGACGGACGGCGTTGTCGAGAATCGCGACGGCGGTGTTTTCCGAAGTAGTGACGGACGCAAAAAAATCGACCACGCTGCGGCGCGACACAGGATCGCTGTAATACGCCGCTATGGCATCCTTGTGGCCGAGCGCATCGATGCGTTCGGGCAGGTCTTTGTCGCCGACAGTGGCGAGTTTGAGCACTTCGCCGTCGATCGAAGGATCGAATCCGGCTGAAGGTCCACAGGAAATCACTGCAAGGCAAAGGGCGATCAAAGGCAGTACGCGGTGTGCTACTTTCTTGATATTAGGTAACATCCGATACGGTATCTCCCCGGACGAGGGCATGGAAAATATCCCTCCATCCTGGGGCTTTATTGTACGGGTATGCGAAAAAGCGTCAAGCCCCCGGCGAAGAGGTTCATCAAAATGCTTTCTTGGGCAATGAATTGTCGAAAAATGACGACTTTTTTGTGGTTAATAATTCATCTCTTTGAGGCTTTTCAAAAGTCGAAAGACTTTTGAAAAAGCTACCAGAACTTGCGGCATTTGCTCCGGTTTCTCCCGGTTTGGAACAGTCTCTGCAAGTCTGTTTTCCCGTTCTGAAGGCACGGGGGGCTTATCCATGATGCGCGCCGGGTGCATACTCGGCCCATGAGCGACGAATCCATACGTGTCATCGTAACGGGCGGCACCTTCGACAAAAAATACGACGAGCTGCGGGGCGAGCTTACTTTCAAGGAAAGCAATCTCCCGGAAATATTGTCACAGGCAAGAGTGACCGTTCCGGTCGAGGTGGAACTCAACCAGCTCATCGACAGTCTGCAGATGCAGGACGAAAATCGCGCTTCCGTTCTGGAGGCCTGCATGCGCTCGCCGGAACGGCATATCATCGTAACGCACGGCACGGATACCATGACGCTCACCGCCGCCATTCTCGGGCCGAAAATTCTGGACAAAACCGTGGTGCTCACCGGAGCCATGATTCCATACAGAGTGCAGGGCTCCGATGCGCTCTTTAATTTCGGTACCGCTTTCGCTGCGGCCAGGCTTCTTCCTCCGGGCGTTTGGATCGCGATGAACGGTCGCGTTTTTCCGTGGAATTCCGTCCGCAAGAACAAGGAACGCGGCGTATTCGAAGGCTTGGAGGCCTGAGGAATGTCCCGGTCGAGAGACCCGGCGAAGCGCGAGACTATCCTGCGCGAAGCCAAACGCCTTTTTGCGCGTGATGGCTACGACGCGGCATCCATGGGCACTCTTGCCCGGGCGGCCGGTCTGCCTGTCGGCAGCCTCTACACATATTTCTCCGGCAAGGAAGCTATCATCGAGGCCATCGTCGAAGAAGGCTGGGGGGAATTTATTTTCGGCCTCGAAGCCGGGCTTGCGGCCGAACATGGCCTGGAGGCCCGAATCGACTACCTCGTATACCAGGCTCTTCCCGGACTTTTCGTGGATGTCGACCTCATCACGATTCTTCTTTCCGAAGCGGGAAGGAGCGCCCGCCTGGGCGAAAAGCTCGACAGGCTGGCATCGCTTGTGGCCGGCATCTTCGCTGCTAATAGCAGCGGCGCCAATAGCGGCGATGCGAATAGCAGCGCGCTCGATGCGCCAGTGCTCCCCGATGCGAAAGACATTCGCATGGGATTGGCGATATTCCTGCTCGGGACTCTGGAAACCGTGCGCCTTGCGTCGCGGACGGCTCTGAATCTGCCCCGCGACGAGTTGATCGATTTCGTCGGAAGGATAGCCTTCAGTGCTGTCGGGCTGCGGCAGACCGAAGCACGAAGGGGCTTCCCGACTTCAGTTTTGTCCTGATGAAGGGGGCCGCGAGCGCCCCGAAAGGCCGGATGAAACGCGTGTCCCAGCGCACTTCGTCGTAATAGTCTTCGAGCGTCTTGCGCCTGAACCCGAGAAGGGCTTCCGCCTCATCCGAGTCGAGGAACCAGCCGCAATGGAAACCGTTTTTCGCGAAGGCTTCGTCGGTCAGAAAATCGGCGTTGCCGAGGCCGAAACAGCGGAACATTCTGTCGAGATAAGCCCTGAACACGGTACGGCAGGAAGCGCCTCCGCCTATGTTCAGAGTTTTTCCCGAGGCCCCCGGCGTCGAAGCGGCGGCTGCGAAGGCGCGGCCTGCGTCCTCGGTGTGGACAACCTCCAGCCGGGTGCGTGCCGGCATTGCGAACATGTAGGGATCGGCCTTGCGCCACTTGTACCAGACCACATACGTGAGTCGGAGGATCGTAAAATCCAGCCCCGAAGCGCGCAGTATTTCCTCGCAGGCGACTTTGCTCCTGCCGTACGTATCGTCGGGAGCGAGTTTGTCGGTGCTGCTGATCCAATACTCGTCGAGCCGGTCGCCGTAGACGGCTACGCTGGAAGCGAGAACGAAGCGCGGCGGGTGTGGCAGGGCCTTGCAGGCTTCGATCATGTTCGACGTGCCGCCCACGTTTATATCGCGGGCGAGACCCGGTTTTTTGTCCGCTGCTGGCGGAATGAGCGCCGCCAGATGGATGACCGCATCGGTGCCTTCAGGGAAAAGCGCAAGCGCGCGCATCACGTCGCCCGGCTCGCGCACGTCGCCGAAAGCGTAGCGGCAATCGCGCCAACGTCCTTTCACAAGACGCGAGACGCCGGCTTTGGCTTTCGCGAGCGCATGTGGCGCTTCGAAAATGCCCACACGGTGCCCCGCATCCAGACATGCGTTCACAGCGCTCCGTCCCACATTGCCGAACGCGCCCGTCACGACGATGTTCATCGCTTCGCCCCCACTCTTGATAGTATATCGAAGAATGAACGTTCATTCAATTAAAATAAACCATGCCAAACCGTGGTGAGGCAAGCCGTTCTTGACGGTTTTCCCGATCCTGCCGTACACTCCGCCGCATGGCCATCACCATCCACGAACTGCGCAGAAAATACATCGAATTTTTCAAGGCACGCGGGCACGTCGAAATCTCCGGCAAGTCCCTGATTCCCGAAAACGATCCCACCGTGCTGTTCACCACCGCCGGCATGCATCCGCTCGTTCCTTACCTCATGGGCGAGCCCCATCCCGCCGGCAAGCGCCTCACCGACTATCAGAAATGCATCCGTACCGGCGATATCGAAGCGGTGGGCGATCCTTCGCACCTTACCTTTTTCGAGATGCTCGGCAACTGGTCGCTGGGCGATTATTTCAAGAAAGAAGCCCTGACCTGGTCTTTCGAGTTTCTCACCAACCCCGCATATCTCGGGATTCCGGTCGAAAAGCTTTCCGTTACGGTTTTTGCGGGCGAAGAAGGCATCCCGCGCGACGACACGTCGGCCGGGATATGGGAGAGCCTCGGGCTTCCGCCCGAGCGCATCCATTTCCTGCCGCGCGGGGACAACTGGTGGGGCCCCGCCGGCGAGACCGGACCCTGCGGACCCGACTCGGAAATGTTCGTCGATACCGGCAAAGAGCCTTGCGGCCCCGACTGCCGCCCCGGCTGTCACTGCGGCAAATACTTCGAGGTCTGGAACGACGTGTTCATGCAGTACAACAAGACCAAGGAAGGCCGCTACGAGCCGCTGGCCGCTCCCTGCGTCGACACAGGCATGGGTATCGAACGGACCGTGGCCATGCTGCAGGGCAAGAAATCGGTGTACGATACCGAAGCGTTTACGCCAGTGTTCGCGGTCTTGAATTCGATCTCCGGAAAAACCTACGGAGCCCCCGGCAACGATCCCGAACTCGACCGTTCATTCCGCATCGTGGCGGACCATGTACGCACCGCGACGTTCATACTGGGAGACCCGAAAGCGGTGACGCCTTCCAACATAGGCGCGGGCTATGTGCTCAGGCGCATCATACGGCGCGCCGTACGCCATGGCCGCAAGCTCGGCATCGATCGCACCTTCCTTTCCGAGCCCGCCGCGGTGGTCGTCGAAAATTATGCGGCACC